>JAWWBL010000029.1:0-18464 GCA_033720975.1 Acidimicrobiia bacterium
CCGGCCACATCATCGAGGCGCAGGTAGATCTCTCTGGACTCTTCGAGCAGGGGCAGGGCGATGGTCTGGTCGTCGGCCTCGAAACCGACTGCCAACCCGTAGTTGTACAGCGCGTTGGCCAATTCCCGATCGTCATCGAGATCGCGCCACATCTCGAGCGCCTGGCCATAGATCTCGACGCATCTAGCGAAATCCCCCCGCCACCAGTAGATGCCGCCCAATGCCTCGAGCGCCTTGGCCCGGAGGCGCGGGTCGCCACCCTCCAGGCTGAGGGCATCGGTGAGCCGACGAGTCCCCTCGTGAAGGTGGCCACGCGCCTGCCAGAACCTCCATGTGGCCGCAGACAGACGGAGGACCAGGTCTACTTCGCCTTGGGCCATGCCCCAGTCCAGTGCCGCGCGGATATTGTCGTGGTCCTCCTCGACCAGGTTCAGCGAGCGTTCTCGATCTGAAGCCAGGAAGTCTGGAGCAATCCCGTCGACGAAGTCCGCATAGACCTCGAGATGCGCGCGACTCGACTCGGCAGAGTCGTCTTCCTGGTCCAGAGCCTGGGCCGCGAACTCCCGAATCACGTGGAGCATCCGGAACCGGGAGGCTCCCTCCCTGCCTTCCACCACACGAAGCAGGCTGTGTTCGACAAGCGTTTCGAGGGTGGCAAGGGAGTGGGCGCCCATCCCCCAATGCGAGCAAAATGCCTCTATCTCTTCGAGGCGGGCTCCGCCGGAGAACACGGAGAAGCGTCGGAACATCGCCTGGTCAACCGGGCCGAGAAGGCTGTAGCTCCAGTCTATGGCGCTGGTGATGGTCCTCTGGCGCTCGGGGAGGTCCAGCGAACCGGCGCTGAGAAGCTGGGCGTCGAGCCTGTCGAGGATCTGCTCGACCGAGAGCAACCGGAGACGGGACGCCACCAACTCGATGGCGAGCGGCAGACCGTCGAGCCGCTCCACCAACTCGTTCACCGACGCCAGGTTGTCCGTCGTGATCGTGAAATCGGGGCGAATGGCGGTGGCTCGTTCCGCGAAGAGATGAACGCCCTCCCGCTCGAGCGCTTCCTCGACTGTTGAAGCCGGCGCAGTCTCCAGGGGAGGGATAGGCATCTCCTGTTCACCTCGGATCCTTAGCGGTGCACGGCTCGTGACTATGAACTTGGACCGCGGTGACGAAGCCAGCATGTCGGCGACGAGCGGTCCAGCATCGAGAAGCTGCTCGAAATTGTCCAGGACGAGAAGCACTGACTTCTCCCGGAGCTGTGACATCAGCCGTTCTTGAGGCGTCTCGTCCTGTCCGGAGGCTGATACGCCAAGGGCGTTGAGCACACTCGACGGCACCAGCTCCGGCTCGGTCACCGGCGAAAGGTCGACGAAGAAGACACCGTCCTCGAATCTGTGAGACATCTCGGCTGCCAACTGAAGCCCCAGCCTCGTCTTCCCGGTGCCACCGGGCCCGGTCAGGGTGAGGATGTGGGTCCGCTCGAGGAGCTGCATAGCCTCCTTCAGTTCGTAATCGCGACCGACGAATGTGGTCAGCTGCGCAGGCAGGTTGTTGCGGATCGCGTCGATCGTTCGTAGTGGCGGGAAGTTCGACTCGAGGCCTTCGGCATGGACCTGGAAAAGCGCCTCGGGGTCGGCGAGATCTTTGAGTCGATACTTCCCGAGATCTTCGAAGGTCACGCCATCGGCCGCCAGCGGCCCCTCAGCCGCCACCACCGTGGGCTCCGAAACAACGATCTGCCCACCGTGAGCGGCGTCAGAGATCCTGGCGGCGCGGTGAACCTCCAATCCGACGTAATCGCGTCCCAGGACCGTGGCATCGCCAGTATGGACGCCTACGCGGACCCTCACCGCGTGCCCATCGGGCCACGGCTCGTCCACTAACCCACGTTGGATGTCAACCGCGGCTGAGACTCCCGATGCGGATTCCGCAAAGACCGCAAACAAGGAATCGCCCTCGGACTTGATGGGAAATCCTCCCCTGGCCGCGACGGCATCGTTGAGGATCTGATTGTGCTTTTGCAGGACGGTCACCCACTCTTCCCCCAGCTCAGCGACCATGCGCGTCGAGCCTTCGATGTCGGTGAAGAGGAAGGCGACGTTCCCGGTGGGTAGCGATTCAGCTTCGGTCGTGACCACGCCGGCTCAGCTTACGTCGCTGTAGATGAGGAGGGCGTAGCCTTGGCGCGTGCGAAAAGTGTTCGGCGTTCTGGTCGTTGTCGGCATCGCGATCGCGCTGTTTGCATTCGCCGGGACCCTGTTCCCGGAGGGCAGCTTCCTGAGGGACATCTCTGACGGGATTCGTGATCTTGTCGAGGCGATTGCCGACGCCATAGCTAGATCGGTCCGAGGCGCGGCCTGACCCTCAGCCGTGTGTGGGGAAGCCCAGATCCACGCCGCGGTGGATCGGATCCGCCCATCGAGAAATGACCACCTTCTGCCTCGTGTAGAAGTGGACGCCTTCCGGCCCGTAAATAGCGTGGCTCCCGAAGATGGACTGCTTCCAGCCTCCGAACGAGTAGAAGGAAAGCGGCACGGGGATGGGCACGTTGATTCCGACCATGCCCACCTGGATCTCATTCTGGAACTTCCGGGCAGCTCCACCGTCGTTGGTGAAAACGGCTGTGCCGTTCCCATACGGGTTGGAGTTGATCAGGTTGATCGCCTCCTCGAAATGCTCCATACGCACCGTTGACAGGACCGGTCCGAAGATCTCGTCCGTGTAGATGCTCATGTCCGGTGTGACTTGATCGAAGAGCGTGGGACCCAGGAAGAACCCGTCCTCGTAGCCGTCGACAACGAAGTCGCGGCCGTCGGCCACCAGAAGCGCGCCCTGCTTCTCCCCGGCGTCGACGTAGCCGCGCACCTTCTCCAGATGTTGCTTTGTGACCAGGGGACCCATCTCGACGCCCGGCTGGTCGCCTGGACCGACGTTCAGCTTCTCGATACGGGTCTTCACACCCTCGATGAGGCGGTCCCCGGCTTCGCCGACGGTCACAACCGCTGAAATTGCCATGCACCGCTCCCCCGCCGACCCATAACCGGCCGAGACGGCCGCGTCGGCGGCCAGGTCGATGTCCGCGTCAGGAAGAACGATCATGTGGTTTTTTGCGCCGCCCAGGGCCTGGGCCCGCTTGCCGTTCCTCGTTGCCGTCTCGTAGATGTGACGGGCTATCGGAGTCGAGCCGACGAAAGACACCGCCGCGACGTCCGGGTGGTCGAGCAGGGCGTCCACAGCAACCTTGTCGCCGTGCACGATGTTGAAGACACCGTCGGGAAGTCCGGCCTCCGCAAACAGCTCGGCTGCTAGGTGGTTCACCGACGGGTCCTTCTCGGAAGGCTTGAGCACGAACGTATTGCCACACGCGATGGCGATCGGGTACATCCACATGGGAACCATGGCCGGGAAGTTGAACGGCGTGATCCCCGCGACCACACCAAGCGGCTGACGGATCGTGTAGGTGTCGACACCGGTGGAAACTTGCTCCGAGTAGTCGCCTTTGAGCAGATGCGCGATATTGCAGGCGAACTCAATCACCTCGAGGCCCCGTTGAACCTCGCCGCGGGCGTCATCGAGCGTCTTGCCATGCTCGGCAGTCAGGAGAGAAGCCAAGTCGTCACGGTGGCCCGCCACCAGCTCCCGGAAGCCGAACATGATGTTCTGTCTCTGGGTGAGTGACGAGTTGCGCCAGCTGTCGAATGCGGTTCGGGCCGCCTGGACGGCCTCGTCCACATCGTCTGGAGCGGCGTAAGCCACTTCGCCCGTCTGATCTCCGGTTGCCGGGTTGAACACCGGGCCCACGCGGTCCGATTTCCCGGCGGTTAGGTGACCGTCGATCCAATGCTGAATCTGCTTCACGTCCCCGAAACTTAGCGGGGTTGTTGGTGGACAGGGACGAGGTCAGCCGTCTCGGGGAGGTCGAGTGGAGTCGGTCGGTGCCACCGTGGTCGTCGTCGTCTCGGTGTGCCTGGGGGCGTCGTCCCCATCATCGGTCGGCTGGGTGTGGTCGTGTTCGCGCTCGCGGTCCAAGAGGTCACGATGGGCCCGGTCGAGTCGGTCGGTGAGAACGGCGAGATCGTCATCCTGCGCTTCATCAGTCACCGTGTCACGCGCCACCTGGAGGTGATCGTGGATGACATCGCTGGGGGCATCCCGGTCGAGCAGAGTCTCTACTTCCTCGACCCGGTGGCGTGCGGAGATATCCGAGTCGAAGACTCTGGCGGCCGGCTCGAAGAGCTGCTTGATCGGGTACAGCAGGTCGCCGGGGACGGCCCGCTCTGCGGCGAGTGCCATGACGGGAAGAAGGAGGACCAGAGTCGCGGCTACCGCAAGGAGCCTCATCGGTCGTCGGCCGCGCCGAGAGCTTCTCACGGCATCGGCAATCGCCGCCAAGTGCCTGTCGCGCGTGGCGGGGTCGACTGTGATCTTGACCTGATCGAGCTCGGGGAACTTCTCGCTCATGACTCACCACCCAGGGTTGCGCGGAGTCGCCTCTCAGCGCGGGCGATGGTGGCGTAGGCCGCCTTGCGGGAAACACCCAGGACCTGAGCCACTTCCTCGCCCGACAACCCGACCACGTGACGTAACAGCACCGCCGACCTCTGTCTGCTGTTCAATTCCGCAAGGGCGGTCTCCAGCCGTGGGTCCAGCTGGTCGGCTAGGAGATCGCTGGCGACCCCGACGTCAGGGACCGAGTCGTGAGGTATCTCCGGTCGGCGCGACCGTCTCCGGTATTCGTCGAGACACCCGAATCGGACGCTCTTGAACAGCCAAGCGCGCAGAGCCTTGCCGTCGCCCTTGAAGCGGGGCGCCGCCTTGACCAGCTCCACGAACGCTTGCTGGACGACGTCTTCGGCGGTGCGTCGATCGGCGAGCATTCCGTAGGCGAAGGAGGTCAGATCGTCCGCCATCTGGTCGTAGACCGCCTTGAACGCATCATTCGATCGGGCGCGGACTCCCGTCACGAGGGAGTCGAGGGGGTGGGAGGCCGCAACCGTGGAGCGGCTCATCCACACCCCTTCGACTGGGAGGGTGAGGGTGGCGGAGGGCAATCCAACCTCTCTAAATCCATCCCAACCAGTGGAGAAGGCGGAACAGCTTCTCCCACTCGTGCGCCTTGATCAGGCGCCAGATGAGATGGCGTATATCGAAGTCGTGGGGACGGTCGTGCAGGCACCTCCTGGGATTATCGGTCAGCAGACACCGGTGCCTTACCTCGTCGGTCTCATCGGTCTCATCGGTTCGGTCGATGTCACCGTCCGATGGCCGGTCCGTGGGCCTGTCGATGTCACCGTCGGATGGCCGGTCCGTGGGAGTGTCCGTCTCCCTGTAGGCTGGACGATCGCTCTCCGCGTCGACTGGCCGGTCGATGTCGACTGCCACGTCAGAGGAGACCCGAACGCCGGCATCGACGGAAGCCTCAGTGGCTAAGGCGGAAAGCGGATTTGCGGCGAAAACTGCAATCGCAAGCAAGGCAGTAGTGATGGTTCGCATGGCTTCTCCTGGTAGCTCCAACGGTTAGGACGCCGACCGGGCTCCGGATTCCACGCCTTGACTCGCGATTTCTCTTTCTTGAGACGCTGGGCGCCCCTATAGGGCGCCCACAACCTGAGGTTGCGTTATCTTGCGGGCGGTATGCAGATTGCCAGGCTCACTCCACCAAGTCTTCGCACCGCCCAGGAAGAGGGGAGAAGAAGCGCCACCTGGTTGGAGCTGTTCTATGACCTCGCCTTCGTTGTGGCCGTGGCTGTCCTCGGCGTCGCGCTGGTTCACGACATGTCCTGGGGCGGAATCGCGTCCTTCTTCGGCTACTTCGCCCTCATCTGGTGGCTATGGGTCAGCCATACCTTCTACGCCGATCGCTTCGACACGGATGACCTCGTGTACCGGGTGCTCGCCGCCACGCAGATGGTCGCGATCGTGGTCATTGCCGCAGCGCTGTCAGGGGATCACAGTCACTCGATCACGGCGTTCGCTGTGGGGTACACGATCGCTCGCGTCAGTCTGTTGATCCTCTACTACCGGGTCCACAAACACGTTGCCGAAGTCAGGGACCTGGTCGCCGGGTATCTGAGAGGTTTCGGGCTCGGTGCCGTCGTCTGGGCTTCTTCGATATTCGTCGACGAGCCCTTCGTCTTCACCGTCTGGACCGTGGCTCTCGCTATCGACCTGGCGACCCCGTGGGTAATGAGAAGGCTTCAGGCGCGGGTGCCACTGGACATCAGCCACCTGCCGGAGCGCTTCGGGCTGTTCACGATCCTGGTGCTCGGAGAGTCGATCACCGCTGTCGTCACCGGTCTGACTCACCTCGAGTGGGCGGTGGTGCCAACCCTGACGGCGGCGCTCGGAATCGGGATCGCGACATGTCTGTGGTGGATGTACTTCGACAATGCCGAGGGCAGCGTCGTCCGGCGACGGGACCGCGGCGGCGGAAAGACGTGGCGGCCCACGGCCTGGATCTACACCCATTTTCCCTTGGCTGCGGCCCTCGCCGCCGTCGGGGTCTCACTGGAAACCGCCGTCGCCGAGGCTGGTCACGGCCCGATGCCCGCTCCCGAGCGGTGGATCTTCGTGGGCTCGGTCGCAGCGGCCTTCGCTGCCATGGCTCTGATCCAAGAGGCGTCGCTGTCCCATCCCCACCTCGCCATCAACCGCGCTATCGCATACAACCGGCTCGCTGCAGTCCCCTTCTTGATGGTCATCGGTTTGATGGGCCAACTCGAAGCCCAGTGGGTAGCAGTGGGCGTGTTTGGCGTGTGCATCGCAGAGGTCATCGGTGATCTCGCGCTGGCGGCTCACTCGAGGGAACTGCAGAGACTCGATGAGGAAGCCACTGCCAACGACGAATAGCCCGCGGCTGCATTGAGGGTCATCGACAACCAAGAGAGGCGAGCACGTCTAGCAATCCGGCATGGCTTGTGTAGAGAGGGCGCAGCAGACGACGCGCCCGATGCGGCCCGCCTGATGGTCGGCCTTCACTCCTCGGATCCGGCCACCGTTTACCTCGCCATCTGGGCTCGAGTACCCGGGGTCGGGGTCGCAGACGTCGAGCAGGCCCTCTATGAGGACAGGTCGATGGTGAGGCTGCTCGGGATGCGCCGCACGTTGTGGGTTGTGCCGACCGGCTTCGCACCGCTGGTCAACAGTTCGTCCACGTTGGGGCTTCGCGATCGTGAGAAGGCGAAGGCGGTCGAAGTGATCGGTTCGTCAGGCGTTCCAGACGCCGAGGAGTGGATTGAGAGAGTGTCGGCGCTCACCTTCGACGCCATCAAGGAGATGGGTCAGCCCCTGGCCCGCGACCTGACCAAGCGAATCCCCGAGCTGCGGGAGAAGATCACCTACCGCAACAAGCAGGGGCGTGTCCTCGGCACCGTTGGAATGTCCACGAGGATCCTCTTCCTCCTGTCGGCACACGGCCTGATCGTGCGGGCACGGCCGGCCGGCTCGTGGATCAGCAGTCAATATCGGTGGTCGGCGACGGAGCGGTGGCTCGGGTCCCCTTTGGAGGAGCAGCCTCCCGAAAAAGCAAGAGCCGAGGTGGTCCGCGCCTGGCTCGAGAGGTTCGGCCCGGCGACGGTCACCGACGTGAAATGGTGGACCGGCTGGCCTATGGGCCAGGTCCGCAATGCACTCAGGGCGGTGGACGCCGTGGAGGTCCAACTGGAGGGCGATCAGGGTTTCGTTCTGCCAGAGGATCTGGAAGAGGTGGCGAGGCCAAGCTCGTGGGTTGCACTACTCCCCTCACTCGACCCCACGACCATGGGCTGGAAACAGCGAACCTGGTACCTCGATGACGACTACGAGCGGCTATTCGACCGGTTCGGCAACGCCGGACCAACGGTCTGGGTCAACGGGAGAATCGTCGGAGGGTGGGCACAGGCCAAGAGCGGAGAAGTGCGCTATGAGCTCTTCGAAGATGTCGGAGCGGAGGCGGCTGCGGCTGTCGAGTCGAGTGCCAACCGCCTCCGAGAGTGGCTTGGGGATGTCGTGGTCACCCCAAGGTTCCGTTCATTCCATGAAAGGGAGTTGGCCGGCCGCTGACGAGGCCAACAGAAGCCAAAGCCGATCTTCCCCCGACGAGGACTACCGAAACTCGAGATCGGCGACGACCGCGAAGTGATCAGAAGCCTGGCTGATGATCACCCCGGCGTCGGATGCCACGAGATCGGGCGTGTGGAAGATGTAATCGATCCGGTGTTTCGGGTCAGCAGCGTTGGACGTGAATCCCTGGCCAACACCGGCCTCGTCCCACGAGTCGACCCACCCTTCCGCAAGGAGCTCCTTCACCTGGCGCCAGCCGGGCCGGGCGTTGAAGTCGCCCACCATCACGGCCGGCTCGCGTCCGCCCCACTCATCGAGGATGACCCCGATTTGTGCATTGTGCACCGGGTAGAGATCAGCCTCAGGGTCGTCGTCGTGGACCGCCGGGTCGTTGACATGCTGCAGGTGAATCGAAACGAACAGGATGTCTCCGGTGGGTGTGTCCACCGTGGCGGCGAGGTAGCCGCGGCGCAAGAGAGTGCCGGCGAGGGGGAGCTTCTCCTTCTCGACCTCACTCAAGGGGTAGCGGGAGAGGATGGCATTCCCCCAAGTCGGGTCGGTCGTGCCGAAGAAAGCGACATGTTCGAATCCAAGACGCTGCTGAAGCAAGGTCACCTGATCACTGACCCCGCTGAGAAGCCGCCCCCTCGGGACTTCTTGAAGGCCGACGATGTCAACCCTGGCATCCTCGATGACTCTGGCGATGGCGTCGATGTCGAAGGTGCCGTCGGTCCCAAATGACGAATGAATGTTGAAGGCCATGACGCGGAGTGAGCCGTCTCCAGACTCTTCGGCCGGCGCCGAAGTGGAGAAGGTGACCAGTCCGAGCAATGGGAGCACGGCGGCGAGCGCGGCAAACGCCCAGGCTTCGGACGCAACTCCAGTACGCAAGGCAGGGCGTCTCAGCACCGCACTGAGGCCAAAAACGGCGAGCAACACGGCGACGCCGAGCCTTGCCTGGGACTGACTGAACCCGAGATCGATGTCCATCGGCACGTAGTACGCAAGAGAGACCACTACGAACAGCAGCATCCCCGCCACCAGCCACACAGTGGAACCGGCAGTCCCACGACTCTCGGGATCAGGTACAAGGGATGACCAGACCAACCCCGCACCGGGGACCGCCAAAACGGTGAACAGGTTGAAGATCAGGGCACCGGATTCAGCGGCGACTGCGGCGCCCAGCATCGCTGCCAGAGCCAGCCCAACTAATGCCCGGCTCTTCTCGAAACGGGAGACCAGGATGAGCGCCAAAACGTTGAGCAACGCAATGCGCAACTGGGCTTGGGCAGCTGCCATCCCGCCCACTTCCGATGTCCACCCCTGGTTCTGAAGAATCAAGAGCTCGAAGAACAAGAACGGGCCAATACCCACGAGGGTCCACCCGGTTCGGGTCGCCCCCTGGCGCTCGGGGGGGTTGGCAGCCCGCAACGCGTAAAGGGAGGCGAGAGACAGCCCCAGCACACCGACGAGCGGTGCAAGACCCGTTTGGTAGGCGAGATCGAGGCTGAGGCTCATCCCCCTGATCGCAGAGTCGACGGCAAGCCCGAGCAGGACCCCACCGACGAGGGCAGAGCGGCCCATTGAGAACACGAGGGGGAGAAGCCCTACGAACGCCGCCGTGCCCACCGCTGAGCTCCACAGGTCGATCGAGGGATCGGTGAGCACTTGATTGACTATGCGTGCAATCACAAGCAGCCAAAGCCCGAGCCAGGTCGCCCGTTTCGGTCCCAGCCACCTCCCTGCCAGTGGGATCAAGGCGCCAAGAATGAACGGCGCGACCGCGATGGGGATCAGGTCGAGGGTCCCGATACCGACGGTGTCCCTGAGATACCACGTGATCGATCCGAAGAGGAAGCGAATCGACTGCGCACCGAGCACGAACACGAGGGCGCCAAGGACAGCGTTCAGGGTTCTCCTTGGCTCCTGCGTGGTGAACATTCCGCGAAGCTACTCCGGCAACCAGGCTCCCGGTGCCTCTTCGATGAGCGACTCGTACTTGAGTCCCATGAGCACGACGCCGGCACAACCGGCGTCACGTGCGCGGGCTTCCGTTTCATTGAGGATCTCCCACCCGAGCTTCCGTCTGACATCGGGGGGCACCTCAGAGATTCTCTCCTTGAACCGGTCCGTCACGGGCACTGCCCCTATCGCCTCCATCCTGTCAACCCACTCTGGGCTGAAAGCCGGTATCACCATCAGATAGACAGGCGGGTCGTCATCTTTGAGGTTGAGGCGTCCCACTTGACGCTCGACGACGTCTGGGTCGAGGATCGGACCGGCCACGAAGAAGTCGGTGCCCAGCTCGATACGGCGTCGAAATTGCCATTCCTGGAAACGGGTCGGCATACCGACTTCGAAGTCGGGCATGCCCTTCTTCAAGTTCTCGAGGTGCTCAACGATCTCGTAGTGGTTGGCCAAGTGGTCGATGTGAGGCACGGTGTCCCCGATCACAACGAGGAACGAATCGACACCATTGCCAAGGGCACCTCTCACCTCCGACTCTATGGCGAGGATGTTCCGATCCCGGGTGGAGACCACGACGGTTGGATGCACGTCTGGCACATCGTGGGTGATTCGGGCGGAGAACGCGTAGGGCGACACCCGAATCCGGCCAAAGACGTTGTCGGTGACCAGCACGTGAGACCACAGCGGGGAGAGGCTGCGGTGACGGCCATCAGGCAGCTCCGGCGGATTCACCTCCGCGATACGCAGCCACTCGCGTTCATGCGCCAGCAAGTCGGGCCTCCTGTGGTTTTCTCGCGACGAAATACTTCGCCTGAGGGTGGTGGCAGATGATCGCCGAAGTGGTCTGCTCCGGCTGGTACTGAAACCCGGTGTCCGGGCCGACTTCGATGCCAATCCGGTCAGCTCCCAACAGTTCGGCCACCGTTGAGTTGTCCTCGAGGTCGGGGCAGGCCGGATAACCCCAGGAATACCGACCACCCCGGTACTTCTGGCGGAACAGGCCGGTCAACGTGGGGCCGTCCTCGTCGACGAAGCCCCACTCTGTCCTTATCCGATGATGCCAGTACTCGGCAAGGGCTTCGGCCATCTCCACACCCAGTCCGTGCAACAGGAGATAGTCCTGGTAACGGTCAGCCTCGAACAGCTCTTTCGTGCGCTCCGAAACTGCGCTGCCCATGGTGACAATGTGGAAAGCGGCGTAGTCCATCTCGTTGGACTCGATGGGCCGGAAGAAGTCGGCGATGCAATAGAAGGGATCTTCCTGCTGGCGGGGGAAGCCGAATCGGGCGAGTTGGCTCTTACGGGTCTCGTCCTCCCACACCACCAACTCGTCGCCATCCCCATTTGCCGGGAAGTACCCATAGACGACCTGGGGCACGAGCAGATCCTCGCCTCGAGCGATGGCGAGCTGCTCTCTCAGCTTGGCGCCCAGCCTCTCTTTGAACTCGCCGTCAGTCTCACCCGACTCGGGGCGGAACTGCCACTGGTTTCGGTACAGGGCCGTGAGATTGAGGAAAGGAACTATGTCGCCGAGGCCGACGCCCTTGACCACACGGCTGCCAATGAACGGGGGTCGGAACACCCGGTTGTCGCTCACCACCGACGGAGACCTGGTGGGAACGCCCTCGGCGCCCTGGGTTCGGGTGCGTGGGGGGCGTGGTGCTACCGGGCGAGGTGGTGCGTCTCCGGCCGCGATCTTGTGCATGGCTTCGAGCCCGGCAAACGCATCTTTCCCGTAGTACAGAGGGCCGTCGTACTGAGAGCGCAGATCCGACTCGACATAACGCCGGGTGAGAGCGGCTCCGCCCAGAAGGACCGGGACATGACCCAGCCCCCTTCTGCCTAGCTCCTCCAGATTGTCCCGCATTATCAGAGTGCTCTTCACCAGCAGCCCACTCATCCCGATGGCGTCGGCACCCGTGTCTTCGTAGGCCTTGATCATCTCGTTGATCCCGACCTTTATGCCGAGATTGTGGGTTTCGAACCCGTTGTTCTTGAGGATGATGTCGACCAGGTTCTTGCCGATGTCGTGGACGTCGCCGCTGACCGTTGCCAAGACCACGCTCCCCTTCTTGACCGTGTCCGCCTTCTCCATCTTCGGCTCGAGATACCCAACGGCCTTTTTCATCGTCTCTGCCGACCTGAGGACGAACGGCAGCTGCATCTCACCCGAGGCGAACAGGTCACCCACGGTCTTCATCCCTTCGAGCAAGTGGTCATTGATGATCTCGAGAGGAGCGGCTCCCTTTTCAAGTGCAATGTCGAGATCGGGGATGATGTTCTTCTGGTCGCCATCGACGATGCGCTTCGCCAGTCGCTCCTCCACACCGAGACCTTCGTACTGGTCGACCTTCTTTTCTTCGGTCGTCACGTCTTCGAACAACTCGAGGATCCGCTCCAGAGGGTCGTAGTCCTCGGTCCGTCTGTCATAGATGAGGTCGAGGCAGGCATCGCGCTGCGTCTCGTCGATCTTCGACAGCGGCTCGATTTTTCCCGCGTGGACGATCGCCGCGTCGAGGCCTGCTTCCACTGCTTCGTGGAGGAAAACCGAGTTGAGCACCTTCCGCGCGGCTGGCTTCAGGCCGAAGGAGACATTGGAGACTCCGAGAACGGTTCGTACGCCCGGTAGCTCAGCCTTGATTTGGCGGATGGCAGCCAGCGTTTCGATCGCGTCTCGGCGGAGGTCGCCGTCCCCCGTTGTCAGCGGGAACGTCAGCGCATCGAAGAGAAGGTCGCTTGGGGCGAGCCCGTACCGCTTGGTTGCCATGTCGTAAAGGCGATGGGCCACCCGCATCTTCCAATCCGCGGTGCGTGCCTGACCCTCCTCGTCGATTAGAAGGCAGATGACCGCAGCTCCGTGCGCTCTGGCCAGGGTGAACACCCGGTCCGCTCTCGAGCCTTCGCCGTCCCCGTCCTCCAGGTTGGCGCTGTTGAGGACGCTCCTGCCGCCGAGACGCTCCAAGCCGGCCTCCATCACCTCTGGCTCGGTCGAGTCCAGGACGAGCGGCGCGGCGACATCGGTGGCAAACGCCGCGGCAAGCCGCTTCATGTCTTCCACGCCATCGCGTCCGACATAGTCCACACAGAGGTCCACGAGATGGGCCCCCTCTTGAACCTGGGACTGGCCGATGGCAACACATGCATCGAGGTCGTCGGAAAGCAGAGCATCACGGAACGCCTTGGAGCCGTTGGAGTTGGCGCGCTCGCCGATCATCAGAAAGGAAGCATCCTGGTCGAAGGGGACTTGGCTATAAATCGAGGCGGCTGCCGGTGTCCAGGTTGGCGCCCGCTGACGCGGCGCCGAGTCCCGCACCCGGGACACGACCGCGGCCAGGTGCTCGGGCGTCGTTCCACAGCACCCGCCTATCACCCCAACCCCGAGCTCGGTGGCGAAATCGTGAAGATTGTCGGCGAGGCTGTGCGGGGTGAGGTCGTAGACCACCTCTCCGTCCACCACTTGGGGGAGGCCGGCGTTGGGTATGGCTGAGATCGGTACCGGCGAATGGCGGCTGAGATGTCTCAGTGGTTCCCACATCTCGGCGGGACCGGTAGCGCAGTTGAGACCGATCACGTCGGGTCTCGTGGCGGCGAGAGAGGTGAGTGCCGCACCGATCTCGGTTCCGGGCAGCATCCGGCCGGTTAGCTCGATCGTCACCTGGGTCTGTAACGGGAGGTCTACACCCGCTGTCTCCATCGCTTTGCGAGCGCCGGCAATCGCGGCTTTGGCTCCCAGAAGATCGAACTGGGTCTCGATGATGAGGAGATCGGCGCCGCCATCGATCAGCCCTGTGGCCATTTCCTCGTAGGCCGCCACCAGCTCGTGGTAGGTGACCTGTCCCAAAGTGGCGAACTTGGTCCCGGGTCCGATTGATCCGGCGACGAAACGGGGTCGGCCGTCGCCGGCTATGTATTCGTCGACGACGTCACGCGCGATGGATGCTCCTGAAGCGGCTATCTCGTATGCACGGTTCTCCAGCCCGTACTCCGCCAACGGGACGGCGAAAGCTCCGAAGGTGTTCGTCTCGACAACATCGACGCCCACGTCCAGGAATGAGCGGTGAAGGTTCCCGATGACATCGGGGCGGGTCAGGTTGAGGTATTCGTTGCAGCCCTCGAGATCAGGCCCGCCGAAGTCATCGGCGGTCAGTCCGACCGTTTGGAGGTTGGTCCCGGTGGCACCGTCGAAGATGACGATCCCAGACTGGACTGCGTCGATATAGGTGCTCATCGTCTAGTCCTACATCGGCAATGCTCGAATGGTGCGCTCATGGCCTCTTCCTCTGTCTCTTCCGAAACGCTTGAGAGCGCCACGAGCCTTCGCCCAGGGCCACTCATCGATCCAGGCATTGGCACCGTGCGTAAGCCGGTTGCCGCGGCGTCAGCGGGCCTGTCCCTCAGCCGCTCTAGATGAGCGTTTCTGGGTGTAAGCCTATCCGCCTCCGGTGGTTTCGGGCAAGGGCTCCAAGAAAACGACCGGTATCTGGCGTTCGGTTTTCGCCTCGTATTCGGCATATCCGCCATAAGCCCGGACGATCCGGGGCCACCAGCGCTCACGTTCGTCAGGCGACGCAGTCCTGGCCACCATTTGGCGCCGACGCCTGAAGGGAACCCGAGCCGCGACGAGGGGGTTGGCTTCGAGGTTGAGGAACCAGTCGGGATGCCAGTCCCTTCCTCCGTAGGAGGCAATGACCACCAGGCGATCGTCCTCGGCCAGATAGAGGAGAGGAACGGTGTGCGGTCTGCCCGAGGCACGCCCGATCGTGGTCAGCAGGAGCATGTCGTTGTCGACCAGCCGCCTGCCCACCAGCCCGCCAGTCGCAGCGAACACGGCTGTGTGAACTGCGGACCAGCGCTTGACGCTGGAGTCCTTCATAGGCGGTCCCTCACTACGTCGCGGAGCATGTCGAGGCGCATCGCGCCGCTTTCGAGAACGACAGCGTGGAAACGGCTGAGATCGAAATCATCGCGAAGCCGATGCTTGCTCTCTTCGCGTATCGCGAGGATCTCCCTCTCCCCAAGCTTGTAAGCGATTGCCTGGCCCGGCCAACCGAGATAACGGAGCACCTCCGCCTCTGCTTGGGCAGGTGTTCGGAATCCGTAGACCCGCATGAACTCGACAGCCGTCTCGAAATCCCAGTTCTCCCCTGGTTCGAGCGGTGAGTGAGCCGGGATGGGGCGGCCCAAGTGGAGACCTATGTCGACCACCACGCGAGCCGCCCGGTACATCTGCTTGGCCAGCATGCCGAAATAGCTCCTCGGATCGTCCAGATAGCCGAGCTCTCCCATGAGCACCTCGGCGTACATGCCCCATCCCTCTCCGTATCCGGGGTACCACGTGAGCAAGCGCTGGAACCGGCTCAGGCTCTCGCGGTGATACCGGGCGGTGGCGATCTGAAGGTGATGCCCGGGGAATCCCTCGTGGTAGGCGGTTGATCGATGCTGGTAGAGGGGAAAGCGGGTCTGGTCGCCGATCGAGTACCAGACACCACCAGGGCGGGAGAAATCCTCGGACGGACCGCGGTAGTAAACACCGAGAGGGGTCCCGCGAGGAGCAACCTGGACCGTTAGCGGCCGTATGACGTCGGGGACGTCGAAATGGGTGCCGGCCAGATCATCTACAGCCTGTCCCAGAACCTCTTCGACGAATCGCACCAGCTCATCCGTGGAGTCGGCAAGCCCCTCGGGGTCGGTCTCGAGCAATTCCTTGACCTCCCCGAACTCGGCCCCCGGCAAGATCCGCTCACCGACACGCGCCATTTCGCCCAACAGACGGCCGAACTCATCCCAACCCCACTCATACGCCGCCTCGGGATCCACCCTGAGCCCGACGAGCCGATCGGCCGCGCGCACGTATTCCTCGGGTCCGGAGGCATCGCGTTCACGCGCCGCAGGGGCATAGACCTGTCGTAAGAAGTCGGCGAACTCACCCATCTCCGCCCGAGCGTGCTCCAAGGCGGCCCTCAGCCGCGATGACATGTGGCCTTTCTCGTCTGCTGCAGTCTCGATGTTGTGGAAGTGGGAAGAGTCCTCCGAAGCGGCCTCGGCCTGACTCGCGAGCGACTCCGACTGCCGCCGCGAGTTGACCAGACCCTTCGAGATTCCAACGGCGAGCAAAGCCTTGTAATCGTTCAAAGGCCGGGCGATCGTCTCCAAACGCCGGGTGATGTTCTCCCAGTCGTCGGTGGTCTCCGTGAGCATCACCTCGAATGTGGAGAGGATCTGATGGAAAGGCGAGGCCATGTGCCGTACCGACAAGAAATGGTCTCCCGACTGAAAGGCTTCGTCTTGCTCTGCCGCCGCGGCCAAGAAGACCTCCGCTGCCAAGGCCTGTCTTCGATCGGGATCCGACCGTTGCTCTTCGAACTTGGGGCGGTAACTCTGTCTGAGGTTATGCAGCTCCTCGATCCCTTCGAGACCGAAAACGTCCCCCCAGGAGTCGTGCCTGCCGGCAACCCCGAGCTGGGTAGCCACTGTGGGCACCAGCTCACAGAACTCGTCCACGAATCGGTCTGATAGGTCGAAGGCCGAAGACACGTGCTTGGCACCGTACCGTCCGATTTCGAGATATATCCTCGGCTCGTGGACCGGTCGGCCATTCAGCGTCGCACCGTTGGGACGCTGATGGCGGCCAACGTGTTTGCCTACGCCGGCTACGTCGCCATCGCCGCTGTCTTCGCGCTGCTGGCCCGAGAAATGCTCCCCGACGACCAGTTAGCCGGCATTCCATCGGCGGCGGCCACCGTAGGCACCGCGTTGGCCGCGACCCCGTTGGCCCTCCGGGCCAAGAGACGGGGGCGTCGGCTTGGCATTCGCCCTGGCTACCTACTCGGTGTCGTTGGGGCCGTTCTGGGGTTCGTTGCCGGCGCGGGGGGCCTGTTCCTACTGTTCGTGGCCAGTGCGCTGTTGCTCGGAGCCGGACAGGCTTCAACGCTCCAGAATCGGTACGCGGCGGCTGATCTCGCCACCGACGACCGACGTGCTCGCGACATCTCGGCCGTCGTATGGGTGGGGACCGTCGGCGGTGTTCTGGGGCCCATACTCGCCAAGTCTGCAAACGACATCGGCGTCACGATGGGAATGCGGGTCTGGGTGGCGCCAATGGTGCTCGGCGCTATCGGGTTCGCGCTCGGCTGGGCGATCATCGAGTCCAGACTGCGTCCTGATCCCCTCGAGGTTGCCGGTGGCATCGATCCAGACGCAACGCACAGGAACCCCTTTGAGGGAGTCGGGCAGGCATGGCGCGCTGTGGCGGCGGTTCCTCTTGCTCGATTGGCCATGACGGCAATGGCGGTCAGCCAGATGGCGATGGTTGCGGTGATGGTGATGACACCACTGCACATGGCGGATCACGGGCACGCAGACTTGTCGCTGTTCGTCTTGTCCGTCCACGTTTTCGGAATGTACGGGTTGGCGCCTCTGATCGGCCGCTGGGCGGACAGGCGGGGCCGTGTCGTGGCCCTGCGGATGGGCGCTGTGACGCTAGGCGTGGGCACGGTGGCGACTGTGGTGGCAGGCTATGTCCCTGCCCTCATGTTCGCGGGACTGCTCCTTTTGGGGATCGGCTGGAACTTCGCATTCGTGGCGGGATCCGCCCTCCTGACGGAGTGCCTGCCGCTCAACGACCGGCTTGGCGCCCAAGGGCTCTCCGACGTGTTGATGAGCGCCTTGGCGGCACTGGCAGCTGTGGGCTCAGGATTCGTGAAGGCAGCCGCTGGATTTCATTGGCTCTCGATCTTCGCAACCGGTGCCGCGCTCGCTGTGTTCATCTTCGCGATGAGCGTGGACCGGTCGCGAGAACCGCTGCACGCCTGACACATCAGGAGCGGAGCCGCTATTTGCGAACGTCCCGCTCGTGCCGAAGATCAACCGATGCTGTCTGGTCGATGGTCACGAAAGCCTCGGGGTTGGATTGCTGAATCAGGGCGACGGCGGCCCCAACCTTCCGTCGGGGTATGACGGCCAGCGTCAGGCGCACATCACCTTCCATACCCCCACCGTTGAAGACCGTTGCTCCGAACCCCTTCTCCCTCAACAGCGGCGCCACCTCGTCAGTCTCGATCGGAGCGACCACACGCAGGAGCGACTGGCCGATCGCCAGCCACTCCTCAACAAGACTTCCTACATAGGTCCCGGCAGCGAAGCCGGCTGCGAAGGCAACCATCCTCCATGGGTCGTCCAACCCGGACAGCACCCTCGATACCGCGATCACCCAGATGAGCGACTCGAAGAATCCCAGCGCGGCAGCGGTCGTCCGGCGTCCTCTGCCGAGGAGGACGATGCGAACAGTGGCGATACCCACGTCGATGGCCCGAAGGAAGAAGATGAAGAAGAGATCAGCAGCTAGTTGCACATTGGAAGAGTAAGAGCGAACCGCGCGATAAGAGATGTCGGCCTAAAGCACTCCGTCGATCAGGTCGAGTGCTTCCCCCAGCAGACGCCGCTCTTGTGGACTGAATCCTGCGGTC
>JAWWBL010000030.1:0-18439 GCA_033720975.1 Acidimicrobiia bacterium
CTGATCGGCGGGGAGGAGGGGCTGGAGGCGATGCTCGGCTCCTCCGAGCCCCTGAACGAGCCCGTCGCCAGGTATGGCCCTTTCGTGATGAACACCCGTGAAGAGATCATTCAGGCCTTCGATGACTATCGGGCCGGGAAGATGGGGACGATAGATCCGGAGTTGAGCCCCTCGATGGAAAGCGGCCACTAGCGCGTGGCGCGAGTGGAGGTGTCACGACTCATCCCGGAGCCTCGCCGGGTCGTCTGGTCCGCGCTGGCCAACCTGTCGTCCCATGCCGATTGGATGGCCGACGCCGACTCGATCACGTTTGCGGGAGATCAGACCAGCGGCCCGGGCACAGTGATGAGAGTGCCCACCCGGGTCGGCCCTTTCCGGACACTGGACATAATCGAGATCACGGGCTGGGTGGAAGGCGAGCGAATCGACGCCGAGCATCGCGGGATCGTCACTGGGGCCGGCTCGTTTGCGCTCACCGACCGGCCCGACGGAACGCTGCTGACGTGGGGAGAAGATCTCCGCTTCCCGTGGTGGCTGGGCGGAGCCATCGGAGCCTCCATCGCCCGCCCGATTCTGCGGAGGATCTGGGCCAACAACCTCGCCCGGTTCGAGAAGACCCTCAGCTCCCCTTGAACCGGGGATCGCGCTTCTCAATGAACGCCGCCACTCCCTCGCGAGCGTCATCCGTGGCGAAAGCCTGCTGAAAGGCTGCTCGCTCGGCGTCGAGAGCATCGTCGAGGGAGAGGCCGCGACCCTCTGACATCACCCGCTTCGCTATCCCGATTGCCGCGGTGGCCTTGGTTGCCCACTCGCTGGCATCGGCGAGTGCCCGGTCGAGGACCTCATCAGAAGGAGCGACGTCGTCGGCAAAACCAATTGCCGCCGCTTCCTCCGCACCGACGTGCCTGCCGGTGAGAACGATCTCCTTGGCACGCTGGAATCCAACCACTCGCTGGAGTCTCTGAGTACCGCCTGCGCCAGGGATCAGGCCCAGGATGATCTCCGGCTGGCCGATCCGTGCGTCCTCGGCCATGTATCGGAAATCGCATCCCAGGGCCAGCTCGCATCCGCCCCCAAGGGCAAACCCGTGAATGGCGGCGATTGTCGGTTTCGGCAAGGACTCCAAACGGGCGATGGCAGTCTGCAGGGTCGACGCGTTCTCTTCGGAGCCGCCCCGATCGAAGGTCTCCTGAAAGCCCTTTATGTCCGCGCCGGCAGCGAAGTGCGGCTGGCCGGTCACGACGACGGCCCTGACAGCCGGGTCGGAACAGGCCCCGAACGCCTCGAGAAGCTCCGTCGAAACCTGTTCGTTGATGGCATTGACCGGCGGGCGATCCAACCGGACCAGAGCCACAGAACCATCCACTGTCACTGAGACGAATTCCATCCGCCGACCCTACCTGGGACCGAATGGATACACTCCGGTGTCGAGCGGGGAAGCGGAGAAATTACTGGTCGCGAAGAGGCCGGTGACGCGGGAGTCCGTCGTGGGGCCCGGGCCCGGTTCCTCTCCCCTCCCCCACCCACCGGCCCGGGTCCCACGATCTGTCGGCGTGATTCGTCGGACCTGCGTGAGGTCGAGGCGAAGCGGTTGGTGCCCGGGGTGGGATTCGAACCCACACGAGCCGTGTTCGGCTCAAGGGGGTTTAAGCCCCTCGCGTCTGCATTCCGCCACCCGGGCGGGCACTCTTCAGGCTAAAGCGAGGAGACGCCTTGCCGCGCCGTCCAGCGTGTCCCGCTCGGAGACTTTCACCTCATCGGCGTCCAAGTGCTCCATGACCGATGCCGCCACGACTGCGCCCGACAGCATCACGGGAGCTCTCTTGGGATCGAGAGACGGGATCGCCTCGGTCTCCGCCAGCGTCAGCCCGGAGAGAAAACCGACCAAGTCGTCGACGCGTTCCCGGCTCATGCCGTGACCGTGGACCTCTGCTCCGTCGTAGGCCGGCAAGTCCATCTCGATGGCCGCCAGACTGGTCCACGTGCCGGCCACCCCAACAAGCTGACCCGACCACACAGGCACGTCCTCGAGGATGAGCCGCACGAGGGCGCGGGCCTCTGCGACATCGTCCGGCGAGGCGGGACGTTCGTCCAGGACACGGTCGGTCAGGCGCACCGACCCGATGTCGACTGAGACACTTCCCCCCTCCCAAACGATCTCGGTGCTACCCCCACCGATGTCGGACACGATCAGGTCGCCGTCGATACTCAAGCCCCAGGAGGCTCCTTCGTAGGCCAGACGGGCCTCTTCCTCCCCTGAGATCAGAGTGGGCCTGACACCCAGAGCCTCCTCACACCGGTCGAAGAAGGCCTCTCTGTTGGCGGCATCGCGTGATGCCGAGGTGGCGATCGCCAACCGGCGCCCCGCCAACGCCTCATCCATCAGCCGCCGGTATCCGGCCAGGACCGAGACGGTCGCGTCGATCGCTGATTCGGCCAATCGGCCGGTCTGGTCGACTCCGCGGCCCAGCCCCGTGACCTCCACCCACCGGCCGGTCTCGTCGACCCCGTCGGTGATGAGCAGACGCATCGAGTTGGTACCGATGTCGACGACACCCACCTTCATGGGCGGTTGACCCAGAGTGGATTTCGCTCACCCTCCACCACACACGGTTCAACGCAGTCGAGTGGCTCTATCCACCCGGCCACCAGCCCTCCTACCGGGTTGTCACCTCCGGCACGGGTGTGGGCGTAGTGGGCGTGAAGGCACTTGACGCCGACGGCGGTCCCACCGACTCCGCCCGATGGCACGGGGTCGGAACCAAGTGGCAGAAGCGCGTCGCGCTCGGTGGCGTAAGAGGCGTGGGCTCGATCAAGGGCCTTCCCGAATTCCTCGTCAGATGACGCCTTCGCTTCCATTCGCTTCACTCCACCGGACCCTTCGAGGCGGCCGATCCTCGACGAGGCGAGGGGGCACGTGAGCCAGTAGAGCGTGGGGAAAGGGGTCCCGTCGTCGAGCACGGGAGGCACCTTGGTGACCACGGGAAGCCCGAGGTGGCAGCGAGAAGCCACCTCCGCTTCGGCCCGGAGCGATCTCCCCAACTGTGCTTCGATGACCTCTCGGTCATCTGATTGGGTCATCCAGCCGACTTTACGTCCGCACCCGTCAGGAAGTCCCAAACCTTGTCGACCCAGGTTCTCTCTTCGGGCAAGACCGGGATCTCCAACGAGGGGGCGGGCGCCCTCTCATCTGGGGGCGGGTCGAGGACGATGTAGGCAATCTCCCCGGGGAAGGTGTAGCCGAGCTGTTCCCTGGCCAGACGCTCGATCTCGGCAGGTGTCGACAGCGCCTCGAGATCGGCCTGGAGGTGAGCATTGTCGGCGACGAGGGCCTCCAACTGCGCCCTCGCCGCGCTCACCTGGCGCTGAGAGTCGATGATCTGGCGATAGGGGACCAGCTGAGTGAGAAATGCCGCGCCGACGATCATGAAGACGAGAGTCACCACCGCCACCCCGGGGCGTCGAAGAAGGGTCACCCCAGCCTCCGGAATGGTGCCCAGCCTGCATACCTGGCCTCGCCGCCCAGGGCTTCCTCGATCCGAAGCAATTGGTTGTACTTGGCGGTGCGCTCTCCTCGGGCCGGCGCTCCGGCCTTTATCTGGCCGGCGTTTGTGGCAACTGCGAGATGAGCGATGAATGTGTCCTCGGTCTCACCACTGCGATGGCTGACCATCCGCCCGAAGCCCGCTTTCTCTGCGGTCTCCATCGTGTGAAGGGCCTCTGACACGGTGCCGATCTGGTTGAGCTTCACCAGGATCGCATTGGCTGCTCTCTCGGCGATTCCCCGTCTCAGGGTGTCCTCATTCGTGACGAAAATGTCGTCGCCAACCAGCTGCACACTCGCTCCAAGGCTGGCGGTCAGTTCCTTCCAGCCGTCCCAGTCGGCCTCTCCCATGCCGTCCTCGATCGAGCTCAGGGGGTACCCATCGGCCAATCCGCCCAGATAGGCGACCATCTCCTTACTGGCCAATTCCCGACCCTCGATCACATACCTGCCTTCGCGTTGCAGTTCGGTGGCCGCGACGTCGAGCGCGAGCGAGATCTCCTGCCCGACCTCGTAGCCGGACTCGGATATCGCCTCGATCAGGAGGTCGAGAACTGCCTCGCTGGTTGCGATGTCGGGGGCGAATCCACCCTCGTCGCCAACGCTCGTAGCCAGACCGCGACCCGCGAGGACTCGCTCCAGAGAGTGGTAGACCTCGACACCCGCCCTCAAGGCCTCCGAGAACGAGCCGAAGCCGGCCGGGACCAGCATGAACTCCTGGATGTCGACCGAGTTCGATGCGTGAGCTCCGCCATTCAGAACGTTGAGGCAAGGGACGGGCAGCACCCGGGCTGCGGGGCCTCCGAGGTAACGGAACAGCGGCAACCCCACCGTAGCCGCAGCCGCTCGCGCCACCGCCATCGACACTCCCAAGATCGCATTTGCCCCGAGAGACGACTTGTCCGGGGTCCCGTCCAGGTCCGCCATCAGCTGATCGATTTCCTCCTGGCGGGTGGCGTCCCGGCCGATCAGCGCGGGCCCGAGGGTCTTTTTGATGTTCTCCACGGCGGAGCGGACACCCTTCCCGTTGTAGTGGTCGCCTCCATCGCGGATCTCAGCCGCTTCGAGGGTCCCGGTGGACGCTCCCGACGGGACCATGGCGCGGCCGAACCCCGTAATGGTGTGCACTTCGGCCTCGACGGTCGGGTTCCCCCGAGAGTCGAGCACCTGGCGCGCATTGATTCGCTCGATTGTCGAGTTACTCATAGGAATGTGGCGGGCGGCTGGCGGCGCCAAGCTACCACCGCCCCTCCGTCACTCCGGTCTATCGCCGTTTGGCCTTCTGCCATCGCTCTTCGAGCTCGCCGAGCGTCAAACCTGAGAGCGGTCCCTCAGCCTCCATGTGCCTGAAGCGCTCTTCGAACCGGGCCGTCGCCGAGCGGAGCGAAATCTCGGGGTCGATGCCCAGATGCCTGGCCAAATTGACCACCGAGAACAGCAGATCACCCAATTCGGCGTCGACCTCACCGTCGCTGTCCACCTCAGCAGCCAACTCGTCGAGCTCCTCTGAGATCTTGGGCAGGACCTCGGAGGCTTCGGACCAATCGAAACCCGCCTTCGCCGCCCTGGTCTGGATCTTTGCCGCCCGGTGCAGAGAAGGCATTCCCGCTGGGACACCCGCCAATGAAGACGCGTCTTGTCGATCGTCCCGCTCGCGTTCCTTGATCAGATCCCAGTTGGCCTTTACCTGCTCGGGAGTATCTGCACTGACCCCGCCATAGACGTGAGGATGGCGCCGAACCAGCTTCCTCCGTAGCGACTCGGCCACATCGTCTATGTCGAAGACACCACTCTGGCGAGCGATGGCACTGTGGAACAGCACCTGTAGCAGCACGTCCCCCAGCTCGTCCTCGACCGTGGAGTAGGCAATCCAATCGGTGTTGGAATCGGGTAGGTGTGAAATCGCGTCTATCAGCTCGTAGGCCTCTTCGACGAGGTTCTTGACCAGGCTCTCGTGGGTCTGCTCCTTGTCCCATGGGCACTCCTCGCGCAGCCTTCGCATCACGCGGACCGCTCCGATCAGCCCTCCGGGTGGGCTGTCGACGAACATCGAAGTTCGATTGCCGGCAAGCCCAGGATCCAAGGAAGCCGGGGCGCCCTCGACGACCTGTTGGTCGCCACTGCCCAGGCCGACCAGGACAGTGACCGTCGCTCCGTCGGGAAGGACCCGGTCGAGTCTGGCCGCAAAGTCCGCGAGAACCTCGGGACGATCCAGGTGAGCGATGATCGTTGGTTTGTCGAGGACCAAGGGATCGGGGGGATCGTGGGCGTTGATCAATTGGATTCCGCGGTCCAGCGGGTCATAACCCACCTCGGCCAGGACGGCGTCGATGAACGACTCGGAGGGCACGACATCGACCTGCGCACCCGAGTCGAGAATCGCCGACACCGCGAACTCTCCTATCCGTGGGCTTCCAGGGACGGCGTAGATCACATCGCCACTCTCAGCAATAGTCAGCACGCGGTCACGGATCGCCGCGTAGATGTCGGGATAGGAGTCGTGGGCCTCGTACAGGTCGTCGCAAGACAGGACCTCGCGAATCGCGGCCAATTGCTCGGCGGCAGGATGCCGGACGGTCCTACAGACGACGGTGACCGCCGGCTCGAGCAGGATTGATCGAATGGCCTCGGGAACGCGATCGAGATCACCAGGGCCGAGACCCACGATCGTGATCATGCCTGCGGTGGGATCACCCGTGGCTCGGGGTCGATGGCCCAGGTTCCATAACGCTCCTCCACCGTGATGTCGGTCGACTGGAGAAGGCCCAAGTACCACGTGTCGAGCAGTGCAGTGGCAGCACGCCGAACCATGACATCAACCACCTCATCCTGAGACGGCAGATCTTCTTCGGCCGGCTCGGTGCGGTCCGTCACCAAAATGACATGGAAGCCGAAGAACGACTGGATGATCGTGTCGTAGGGCTCGCCAATTGGCGCGGCGAGCGTCGCATCTCGGAACTCTGGCACGTACTCCGCAGGCGAGACACACCCCAGGTCGCCCCCGTTGGGACCACTGGGCCCGGTCGAGCGCTCGACCGCAGTCTGTGCGAAGTCTGCTCCACCTGCCAGGAGGTCCAGCACTTCCTGGGCATCCTCCTCGGTCTCCAACAGGATGTGCGAGGCGCACACAGTCGTGAGCTGCAATCGCGCCACCTGCATCTCCTGATCGATTTGCTCTTGAGAGGGGATCGGCACCTCGGCCGCCAACTCGTCGAGGATTAGCTCGCGGAGGATGCTCTGGTGGGCGAAGTTGAGCAGGGCCTGCTCCGTCACGCCCCTGGCGCTGACGAACTCATCGAGCGACTCCTCCCCGGTGCGCTGGCCCGCGTAGATCTGTTGCGCTTCGTCCTCGATGTCGTCCTCGCTGACCTCGATGCCGTACTCCGCAAGCGCGCCATTGATCATCACGAGGCGCTTGATCTCGGCGTCGAGGAATTGCGCGAACTGCTCGTTGGTGATCGTCCCGCTCTCGGTTTGAAGGAGGCCCTCCACGTCACCGACCGTGATCTCGGCGCCGTCCACGGTGGCCGCCACGGCGCCAGAGCCGCCGCAAGCGGCTAGTACTAGCGCCAAAGGCGCCAACAACAGCATGAACTTTCTCAAGACCGACCTCTCGGGTGATTGGGGGATGCGTGGATGGTAGGTGCCATCCAAACCAAAGGAAGGATCGCCGACGCTGCTCAGTCGGGGGGCCACATCTGGCGGATGAGCTCGATGAGGCCTTGCACCAGAGGTTGAGGGGCCGACACGAACATGATCCCCTCCGAGGCCCGTAACACCGCCTTGGGGTCAAGGCGCTGAAGACGGACCTCCTGTGAGGGCCGAAGGTCGACCGGGCCCATCCGAATCTCATGCCTCACCTTGACGATCTCATCGAGCCCTACGCGAAGCGCTTCGACGCGGAGCCGCGCAAGCTCCACCAGGGCTGCCGCCTCGGAGGTCAGCTCACCATATCGATCCCGCCACTCGGCTTCCACCTCGTCCACGTCGCGATGGGTGACAGCTGATGCAAGTGCGCGGTATGCCTCGAGTCGCAGAGCCTGCTCACCCACATACTCCTCGGACAGGTGGGCGTCGACCGGCAAGTCGATCCTGACCTCGGGGGTTTCATCAGGGGAAATGACCGAGCCCTCCATCTCGGAGACCGCCTCTGCGACGAGCTCGGCGTAGAGGTCGAATCCGACGGCGGCGATATGACCGGTCTGTATCTCGCCGAGTATGGAGCCGGCTCCTCTGATCTCGAGGTCGCGGAGTGCCAGCTGGAATCCTGATCCGAGATCCGTGGCCTCACCGATGGCCTCGAGGCGGCGGTGAGCGTCCTCGGTCAAGGTGAGGTCGGACGGATGGAACAGGTAGGCATATGCCCGCTGGTCGGATCGGCCCACCCGCCCACGGAGCTGGTACAGCTGGGCCAGACCGAGCAGGTCCGCTCTCTCCACGATCAGGGTGTTGACCTTGGGGAGATCGAGCCCTGACTCGATGATGGTGGTCGCCACCAGCACGTCGTAGTCCCCGTTCCAGAAGTCGATCATGACCTGCTCCAGCTGACCCTCCGACATCTGGCCGTGGGCCACGACATATCTGGCGTCGGGCACCAGATCACGCAGACGCGCCAGCGCCCTGTCTATCGACTGGACCCGGTTGTGGACGTAGAAGACCTGGCCCTCCCGGAGCAATTCCCTACGGATAGCGGCGGATACCGCCTGGTCGTCCTGGGGGCCCACATAGGTGAGGATCGGGTGGCGATCCTCCGGAGGCGTGCGAATGTGAGAGACGTCTCTGATACCGGTCAGAGCCATCTCCAGCGTTCGCGGGATGGGTGTCGCGGTGAGGGTCATGACGTCAACGCCCACCCTGAGTCTTCGCAGCGCGTCCTTGGCGGAGACCCCGAAGCGCTGCTCTTCGTCTATCACCAGCAACCCGAGAGCGTGAAACTGCACATCGTCGGAGAGCAGGCGATGAGTGCCGACGACCACATCGACAGTCCCGTTGGCGATTCCGGCAACTACCTCCCTCTGTTGTTTTGCGGTTAGAAAACGCGAGAGCACTTCCACCCTGACCGGGTATGCCGAGAGGCGATCCGCGAATGTCTGGTGATGTTGCTGGGCAAGCAGCGTCGTGGGACACAGAACCGCCACTTGCATCCCCTGTTGCACCGCCTTGAAAGCAGCCCGGATCGCCACCTCGGTCTTGCCGAATCCCACGTCGCCGAAGACAAGACGGTCCATCGGACGGTCCGACTCCATGTCCGCTTTGACTTCTTCGATGGCTCGCATCTGGTCCGGTGTCTCCTCGAACGGAAAAGCGCCCTCCAGCTCACGCTGCCACGGCGTGTCGGGCCCGTAAGCAAGTCCGGTGGCGGCTGCCCGCGCCCGGTGCAGCTGCACTACCTGGGCGGCCACCGCCTCCACCGCCTTGCGCACCCGGGCCTTCTGCTCGGACCAGTCCCGACCACCCATGCGCGAGACTCGCGGCGTCTCGCCGCCGGTGTATCTCTTGACGGCGGCAAGCTGATCGACCGGCACGTACAACTTGTCCCCACCGGCGTACGCCACCACCAGATACTCCCGCTCCACCCCGACCATGGTCCTGGAGACGAGGCCCTCGAATCTGCCGATCCCATGCTGATGATGAACCACGTAGTCACCCTCCGACAGGTCGCGATACTGCTGGGTAGTGGCGGCACGCGATCGGACAGCTTTCCGGTGGGCTCGACGCCTGCCGGCGATCTCCCTCTCACCCAACACCGCGACACCGAGATCCGGGGCGACGAATCCCCGATGAATCCCAACCGGGACCACCGCCGGCATCGGTGATGTGAGGCCATCGACCCTGCTCAACGCAAGACCTTCCTCCGAGAGGGCCTTGGCCACCCGGTCGGCGGCCATCTCCCCGTCCATCGCGACCACAGTGGTGATCCTGTTGTCCAGGAGCCGGGAGATGCCACGCGCGACCGAGGCCGCATCCCCGGCGACCGCGTCAAAGCCGACCGTTCGCAAGGCGGGGTGCCCGGGTCCGGGAGGGGCTGGCGGCACGCTGAGGTGCGACCTCGCCTCGAGCGCAGAGACGAGATCCAGGAACAGAGCCGGGTGCTCTCCAGCCTCCGGTGCCGATTCCCCCCAAGTTGGCGCCAGGGCAGCGGCCAGCTCAGCTTCCTCTTTTACAAGTTCCCGGCTGCGCCCGAAGGCCCGGGATGGGTCAACGACGACCAAGGTCGCTGCTGGAGGCACCTCGTCGATCAGGTGTCGCTCATCGGCAAACCAGGGAAGCCACGACTCGATACCAGGAAAGATCTGGCCCTCGGCGATTCGGTCCCAGGTCGAGGCAGCCCAAGGCTCCGCGCCGGACAGGTGTCTAGCACGCGAACGTGCCTCGGTGGTGGGTCGGACCTCGCGGGCCGGATAGGCCTCAAACCGGGGCACGGCTGACTCGGACCGCTGCGAGGTCACGGAGAAGACCCGAATCTCCTCCAACTCATCCCCCCAGAAATCGAGCCTGACAGGTCGGTCTGCCTGGGCCGGGAAAACGTCGACGATGCCACCTCGAACCGCAAACTCGCCCCGCGCCTCCACACGGTCCGTCCCGTGGTAGCCCATGTCGCTGAGCGAGCGAGCGAGCTCGGTCAGGTCGACCGACGCTCCCTGTTCGAGGATGAGTGGCGAAACCGGGGACTGGCTCAGGCGCTGGATCGCGCTCCGAACGCTTGCGACCACGATCGCCGGCTCATCCTGAGTCAGTCGATGTCGGGCTCGGGCCCGGAGGGCCATGGTCGACAGGTTCGGCGAGATGTGCTCGAACGGCAGCGTCTCCCATGCGGGGGCCAGGCACACCGATGGTGTGAACAGCTCGAGATCGTCTGCGAGCTCTTCGGCATCGCCCTCGCCGGGAACCACGACGAGCAGAGTCTTTCCAAGGGACTCGAAGATCCCGGCGAGGGCAAACGCTCGAGCCCCGGGCGCGACCGCCCAGGTCGCGTCGAGATCAGGGATGGGCGCGCTGCGCCAACTCGAGAGAAGCGAGCCAAGAGGTGCGGACATCGGGGCCACCGATGCTACCGGTGCGGATGGAGCAGTCCCTCCGCCCGAAACCATTCGACGGTGCGCCCAATAGTCTCGCGGAGGGGCGTGTATCTCAAGCCCAGCTCGCGGGACGCGCGTGTTCCGTCGTAGGCGTGGCCGTGGGCCCAGACCCTGACTGCTTCACGGCACAAGGGCGCCGCCCGGCCCGAAACCGCGAACACAGCCTCAACCAGCGCCGCCACCGGCATGAGGCTCCCCGGCGGGACGAACCGAGACCCCACCTCCTCTCCCAACGCCTCCGACAACACGGCGAGGGCGTCCGAGACCCGCAATGTTGCGCCGGCGAGCAGATACCGCTCACCCCGCCTACCCCTCTCAGCCGCGAGCACGTGGCCCTCGGAACAATCGTCGATGTCGACCAGAGAGACTTCCACATCGACGGCTACCGGCAACCTCTTGCGCGCCGCGGCGAGGAATATCCGGCCAGTTCCCGTCGCGCGGCCCGGGCCCTGGACCGAGGCTGGATTCACCACCACCACATCGAGTTCGCCGGAGGCCTCGAGGGCCAGCCGCTCGGCCGCGGACTTCGACCGCTCATAATCCGACAGGTACCAGCCGCGGTGGGTAGTCGACTCCGAGCCAATCTCGCCTTTCTCCTGGCCGATGGTTGAGGCTGACGACGTGTGCACCAACCGAGGCACACCAGCGAGACGGCAGGCTTCGACGACGTTGCGGGTTCCTTCTACGTTGACGTCCCACATGCGCCGAGGGCGGGCCGGGCATATCTCGTTCACTCCGGCGACGTGAAACACCAGGTCGACTCCGGCGACCAGAGGTCGCAGACTCTGGAGGTCGAGCACATCCCCGTGGACGGTCTCCGCACCGAGGCGGCGAAGGGTGTCGGCCGACACCTCGCCGCGGGCGAGCGCCCGAACCTCGGCGCCGGAAGCCAGCAGATGACGGACCAGGGCCGAGCCAACCACCCCGGACCCCCCGGTGACGGCGACCGTCACGACTTCGCTTCGGCGGGTTCCGAGCGGATCGTGTGCCAGAAGGCGACGCTGTATCCCCAGGCGGAGCCGATGGTGGCCAGAACCGCGATCAGCATCAGCCATTGGTCGAAGTACCAGGGGCCCCACCGGTCGGCGAACCTGAGGAAAGCCCAGAAGATCGCCGAGAACTGGGCCACTGTCTTGATCTTTCCCCAGGTGGAAGGTCGTATCAGGCCCCCAGACTGGGCGACGACTCCGCGGAGGGCCATCACGGCGAACTCACGGAAGATGATGATCGCGGCCGGCCAGATCGAGACCCGATCGACCGACACCAGGGCGAGAAGGGTCCCGGTGACGAGGATCTTGTCAGCGGTTGTGTCCAGGAATGCTCCGAGGGTGGTGCCTCCGCTGGTGCGGCGGGCGAGATAACCGTCGAGGAAGTCGGTGAACGCGGCCACACCGAAGATCACCGCTGCATAGACGAAGTGGTGCTCGATGTGATCCGACCTGACCAGGGACATGATCGGCAAGACGAGGATGATCCTCAGGAGGGCTAGCGCGTCTGGGACTGAGATGGTGACTCCTCCGCTCTCTGCCCAATCATACGGACAGACCCGGTCAGGCCCAGCCCAAAGAACGCTCGACTGCCTGATCCCACCGCGACCTGAGAAGGCTCCTCTCTCCGTCGGTCATCACCGGCTTCCATCTTGCACCTTCCGCCCACATGGCGTGCAGGGCTTCGACGTCCCAGACGCCAGCGGCCACACCCGCGGCGTACCCGGCTCCCAGGGCGGTCGTCTCGGCAATCGCCGGCCTGACCACCTCGACCCCGAGGATGTCTGCCTGGAACTGCATCAGCAGCTCGTTGGCAGTCATGCCGCCGTCGACTCTCAACTCGGACAGCTCTACACCTGAGTCGGCCGTCATGGCCTCCAGCACATCAGCGGTCTGGTGAGCCGTCGACTCGAGCGCCGCCCGGGCAACATGACCGCGATTGGCATATCGGGTCAGCCCGACCAGGACCCCGCGAGCGTCGGATCTCCAATATGGGGCAAACAGCCCGGAGAAGGCGGGAACCAGGTAGACGTCGCCGTTGTCCTCCACGCTGCGGGCCAGGATCTCGATCTGCGCTGCTTCGGAGATGATCCCGAGGTTGTCCCTGAGCCATTGGACCAGTGAGCCGGTGACTGCGACGGAGCCCTCGAGGGCGTATACGGTGGCTGCCCCCGCGATGCGGTAAGCGACCGTTGTGAGGAGACCGGAGGTGGACTGAACCGCTTCCCGACCGGTGTTCATCAGCATGAAATTGCCGGTCCCGTAGGTGTTCTTGGCCTCGCCGGGATCGAAGCAGGTCTGTCCGAAGAGAGCCGCCTGCTGATCCCCCAGGATGGCCGCCAATCTGGTGCCGGCGAGAGGCCCGGTACAGATGCCGACTTCTCCAACAGAGTCGATGATCTCTGGCAGCATCGCCGAGGGAACACCCATCTCCAGGGCAAGGTCCGAGTCCCAGGTCGTCGTCGCCAGATCCATGAGCAAGGTTCTCGAGGCGTTGGTCACATCGGTCACGTGCCGGCCCGAGCCAGGTCCACCCGTGAGATTCCAGGCAAGCCACGAGTCGATCGTGCCGAACGCCAGGTCACCGCGCACGGCTCTGTCATACAGCCCCAGATGGTCGAGGAGCCACCTGATCTTGGGGGCGGCGAAGTAGGTGGCGATGGGAAGCCCGGTCACCGCACGAAACCTGTCCCGGCCCGCCTCGCCTGAGATCTCATCGCAGAGCGAATCAGTCCTCGTGTCCTGCCAGACGACGGCGTTTGCCACCGGCTCGCCACTGGACCGGTCCCAAACCACCGTGGTCTCCCGTTGGTTGGTGAGCCCCACGGCTGCAAGATCCGAGCCCGCGAGGTCAGCCCTTCCCAGGGCCTCATCGATCACCTCGATGGTCTTGGACCAGATCTCCAATGGGTTGTGCTCCACCCAGCCGGGTTGGGGAAAGATCTGGGAGTGCTCGCGTTGGGAGACTGCCACCACCCGGCCCGCGTCGTCGAAGATCATGAACCTGGTCGACGTCGTGCCCTGGTCGATGGCCCCGATGTAGTCAGTCATCCCTGCCCCTGTGCGACGCCGACTCCTGCGCCGCCACCCGATCGGTCAGCCAAAGCTCGACGACATCTGCCGCGTCTTGAATCAGGAGGTCGACTTCCTCCATCTCTCGCGAGTCGAAGCTCCGCAAGACGAAGTCGGCGGGATCCATCGAACCCGGCGGCCTGCCTATGCCCACTTTCAGCCGAGAGAATCGATTGGTCCCCAGGTCTCTCTCGATGGACCGGATGCCGTTGTGGCCTCCGCTCCCGCCGGCCACCTGGAGCCTCAACCGTCCAAAGGGGAGGTCGATGTCGTCGTGAACGACCAGCAGATCCTCGACACCGATCTTGTAGAAGTGGAGCATGGCGCGAACGGCGCGGCCGGACTCGTTCATGAAGGTGGAGGGCAAAAGGACCAGAGTCGCCTCAGAGCCGGTTCCCACCCGAGCCTCGAGACCCGGCACCCGAGACGGCGCCCGTCCTGGCTCGGCCCGGCCGCGGGCAAGCACGGTGGAAATCACTTCATGGCCGATGTTGTGGCGCGTCCCGTCGTATTCGGCGCCAGGGTTGCGAAGCCCTACGACGAGCCGAGCGGGGCTATTCGCCGCTCTCTTCGCCTTCTTCTTCGCCCTCGGCCTCAGAAGCCTCCTCAGCCTCCTCACCTTCGACCGGCTCCTCGCCTTCCTCGAGCTCTTCTTCGACTTCCTCGGGCTCCTCGATCTCTGCTGCAGGAGTGGTGACCGACATGATCACCGTCTCCGGGTCGTCGAGGTAGGTGACCCCTTCGACCTCAGGCAGGTCGACCACGCGAAGGGCACCGCCGACCTCGACCTCCGAGACGTCGAGCTCGATGGAGCCGGGGATCTCGGTGGGGAGGACTTCGACCTCGACGTGGGTGCGACTGGGGCTGAACACTCCACCCTCCTTGACGCCCACCGGCGTGCCCTCGAAGTGAATCGGAACTTCGGCGACCACGGTCTGTGTCAGGTCGACGGTGACGAAGTCGACGTGTCGATACTCGTTGCGGAACGGGTGACGCTCGATGACCCGGGCCATCGTCGTCAGTGTTTCACCACCTTCGACCTCCAGGCTGATGATGGCGTTGCTGCCGGCCTCGGTGTGGAGCGCCAGGTGAAGGTCATGGGCATCCACCGAAACCGCGATCGGATCGACATCCTTGCCGTAGACGATGGCCGGCACCAGGCCCTCACGCCGGATGCGGCGCGCTTCGCGCGAGCCCGACGCGCGCCCCGCCGTGGCGCGAAGGCTGATTTGCGACATGAAAGACTCCTTGGGAAGTGAAGGGGTGGCCGGTAATTATGGCCGCTGTCCCGTCGTTCTGCCAGACGACAACCCATCGATCCACGCGACTGTCTGCTCGGCAAGGAACGCCGCCATCCGTTCCGGTGTCCACCCTCCGCCGCGAGTGGAGTGCGACGCCCCCTCGAGCGTCACGACATCGGCGTTGGGAAGCGGTCGGATGTGCTGATCGAATAAATCCTGACGTGACAGGGCATCACGGGTGCCCTGAAAGAACAGCATCGGGGCCTCGATGTCGGGGAACTGCTCGACGCGCAGCTTCTCCGGCTTGCCGGGAGGGTGTAGTGGGTACGAGTAGAGGACGATCCCGTCACACGGATATCCCGACGCCGCCAGGTAGGTCCCCATCCGCCCGCCCATCGACCTGCCGCCCAGAAACAGCCATTCGCTCCGCTCACTCAGGAAGTCGGCAGCGCCGCGGTGGCACTCCACCAGCCGCTCGGCACGATCGGGCCGTTTCGCTCCGCGCTCGGTGTAGGGGTAATTGAAGGTCATGACCTGCAAGCCGAAGCTCGCCAGCTGGTCGCGGAGCTCGGTCATGAACGGATGATCCTGATCCGTGCCGGCACCATGGGCCAGCAAGACCCCGGTGGATCCATTCCCGGCGATTCGGCCCGACACCTCACCGCCGGCCCAGGGGATTCGCACCGATCTGATCATCTGCAGAAACCTAGACCAGCGTTACCGTCGCGCCCATGCGATTGGTCGTCCACGAGTCTCCGCCCGAGGTCGCAGCAAACGCGGCGCGGCGGATCGCCGGGCTGATCCGTGATTCGTCGGGCCGGTTCTCCCTCGGCCTGGCGGGCGGGGGAACCCCAAGGGACACCTACCAGGTCTTGCGCACCCACGACATCCAATGGAGCCTCGTCGATGCCTGGCTATCCGACGAGCGATGGGTGCCTCACCACGACGAGCGTTGCAACGGCCTGATGGCGGAGGAATCGCTCCTCGATCACGTGGACGCGGCGTTTCACCGCCCCCAATGGAGCGACTCGGTGAGCCCGGAGGAGGCAGCGGCGCGCTACGAGAAGGAGGTCAGGTCGATCTTCCGAGACGGGCGGGCCGATCTCGTACTGCTCGGGATGGGAGCTGACGGTCACACCGCGTCGCTCTTCCCAGAGACCGCCGCCCTCGATGAGAGGGAGCGCTGGATTGTCGCCAACGAGGTCCCGGATGTCTATGAGACCAGGATCACGGCCACCTACCCCCTGCTTTGGGCGGCTCACACCGTGCTGTTCCTCGTCACCGGGGAGCACAAAGCGGAGGCAGTGCGTGAATCGTTCACAGGCGAGACCCCGGCCGGTCGCGTGGGTGAGGGAAATGGAGAAGTCGAATGGCACGTCGATCGGGCCGCCGCCTCGCTGCTTCCCTGACCATCCTCGCCCTCGTCTCGTTGGCCTGCTCCGGCCGGTCCGAGGCCCCGACGTCGGCCGTGACGCAGGCTCCGCCGACAACCACGCTCGTAACCGCTCTGCCCGCCACCGAACCTCCTCGGAGCACGGCCACAACGGCAACGACGACTCCGCAGGTGATCGACTTCGGGGCCGGCGTGCGATTGCCCGACGGCACTGGCCCTTTCCCCGCTGTGGTGCTGGTGCACGGCGGCGGGTGGGTGGCGGGGTCACCACTGGCCATGGCCAACCTCGCCGGACACCTCACTGAGGCCGGTTTCCTGGTGGTCAACACTCCCTATCAGCTCTCGAGCTCAGAGGTAGCAGGCTTTCCTGCCGCTGTGGATGACGTCTCCTGCGCGGTCCGCTACGCCTCGTCGCATCCCGACAGCGACGGATCGGTAGCGGTGATCGGCCACTCCGCCGGCGCCCACATCGGCGCCATCGTGGCTCTCACGGGTGACCAGTACGGCTCGGCATGTCCCTTCGCTGGAACCGGGCTCCCCGACCGCTTCGTGGGGCTGGCTGGGCCATACGACGTCGAACGACTCGGGTTGGTGATGCTCCCCTTCTTCGGGGCCGGGCCTTCGACCCTTGCCGAGGCCTGGGCTGCCGGCAACCCGCAGCAACTGACCGACGAGAACCCCGACCTGAGCGCTTTGATCATGCACGGAGACCAGGACGGTGTCGTGGAGCTCTCCTTTGCGATGGATTTCCATGCCGCGCTGGTGGCGTCGGGTGCGGAATCACTCCTCGAGATAGTCGAGGGCGCCAATCACAACCAACTCACGTTGGCCAATGTGGTCGGGGATCTGATCGTGACCTGGCTCGAGCGCTAGGGCACGCTCACGGCGGCGGCCGTTGACCGCGTAGGGTCAGGACTGTGAGAAAGGCAGGCATCACCTACGCCCGATTTGTGGCGCTGGTCATGATCCTCTTCGGTGCAATCCTGCTCAGCAATTGGCTGAGGGGCCCCTCAGGTTGGGAGCCAGGGATTCTTGCCTGGTTGACGGTCAGTGGTCTCGGAGGCGTCGGGGGTGGGATAGTCACCCTGATGCACCTGGACGGCCCATCCAGGTTTGGCGCGCGCGCGATGGGCGTGCTCGGGTGGGCCCTTATGGTCGTGGGCGCGATAGCACCAACCCTTGTCGCCCCATTCCTCGCCGTGCTGGTCGCTCTCGCCGGGCCGACGATGCTTCGTCGCCGTAGAGGGACTGAGCCCGAGTCGCTCACATCTCCGTGATGTCCCGCGCCCTGAGACGCGGCCCGAATTTGGGAGCATGGCCCAGGCTGTGAAGCAGACGCACCACCCGGCCCCGATGTGGCCGGAACGGCTCCAATAGCTCCAGCATCTCGTCGTCGGTACCCCGGTCGCGGCCGGTCAGGTGATGAACCACCGTGTTTTTGAGGTGGAAGTCGCCCACCGCCACCTGGTCGGGGTCGCCGTGTGAGACTTCGAGGGTCTTGGCGACCGTCCAGGGCCCTATGCCCGTGACATCGGAGAGCGTCGCGGCAGCCTCCTCGACGGGGGCTGCGGCGAGCGCTTCGATCCGGCGATGCTGGGACGACACCGCCCGGATCAGGTCGGCTCGGCGCTTCTCGAGATGGAGATCATGGAACTCCCAGTAAGGAGCGGCGGCCATCTTCTCCGGGTCGGGTGGGAGCCGCAGTCCAGGGTTCGGGCCCGGAGCATCTGCGCCGAACCTCTGATAGAGGCCTCGCATCGCCATCGAAGCCTCGCGCCCTGTCACCTTCTGCCCACAGATGCCCACGATGAGCGCATCAAGAACAAGCCCAGTCCTGGCATAACGCCAACCGGGGTGTTGGCGATGGAGCCGTGCGACCAGCGGATGATCAGTGACGAACTTGGAAGGGTCGTCATCTAGACCCGCAATTGAGCCAAGTCGCTGGAGGAGCCACCCCGCTCCCGAACCCCAGGCCTCTCCGGTCAGCTCTTCCCGGGTACGGCTGACACGCAACGATCCGGGCCCGTCCGGGGTGCGTGCGGTCAGCCACCAGCCGTCGTCTGCGAGCAGACCGTGCAGCGGTGTGAGGGTGCGCCTCAGATCGAGGCTTCCCTCGATGGGGA
>JAWWBL010000031.1:0-17902 GCA_033720975.1 Acidimicrobiia bacterium
CCAAGGTGAAGCGACTCGAATGTTCGGAAAGCCTCGTCCGCCTCCAGGATGAGCAGGGGCATGGTTCCGACGTGGCCGTTGGTGCCCACGTCCACGAGATCGCCGCCCAACACGAAGGAGGGGTCGTGCCCAGCGGCGCGCAGCGCCGAGATCAGCAGAGCCGTAGTGGTCGTCTTGCCGTGGGTCCCGGTGGCTCCAATCGTCTCGGTCCCGGCTGTGATTGCCTCGAGCAGTTCGGGCCTCCTCCAAATCGGGAGCTCGGCCACCACGGCTGCTCGGATCTCCTCGTCGAAGTCGGGAACAGCTGACGAGGCGACGACCAGATCCGCCTTCACTGCAAGGTCCGGATGATGGCCCACCGCGACCTCCAGACCCATCGAACCCAGGAGGTCCAGTCCGGGACCAGCCTTCAGATCGGTTCCGCTCACCAGGTGACCGTTACCCGCCAGAAGCTTGGCCAGCGCGCTCATGCCGGCCCCACCGACCCCGATGATGTGCACGTGGCGGTACGGCACGATCATGAGGCAGCCCCGATCATGGCGTCGGCGATGTCGTGAGCCGCGCCGGGCCGCGCAAATGCCGCGGCGGCCGCGGACATGCGCTCGAGGGTTGGCCTGTCGAAAAGGGTCATGCCTACGACCTCCCCGAGGCGGTCCAACTCGTGCTCTGGAACCACGACTGCCATCCCCGCCTCCTCGAATTGGGCCGCGTTGTCCGATTGGTGGCCTGCAGAGCCGAAGGAGCCAGGTACGACTATGACCGGCGTGGATGTGGCGGCGAGCTCGGCCACTCCTCCTCCAGCTCGCGCGACGACGAGGTCAGACACCGCGTAGAAATGCTCCATGGAGTCCTCGAATGCTTTCCGGGCCCACAACACGCCGGGGGCTGGGTCCATCGACGAGATCTCCTTGAAATGAGCATCACCGGTCAGGTGCACAACCTGCATGGGGGGCCCATTCCACGACGCAAGCATTTGACTCGCGGCATGATTGATTGCCCTGGCTCCCAGAGAACCGCCGAACAGACCCAACGTGGGTACCCCCTCCTTCAACCCGTAGCGGGAGCGGCCGGCACCCTCGAGATTCTTGCGATCGAAATCCCAGAACGGCTTTCTCACCGGGTTGCCGACCCATTCGGCTTCGATACCGCTGGTGCGAGGGAACGACCCGAACCGTCTCGTCGCCCGACCAGCCACGAGACGATTGGCCAATCCCGCGTGGGCATTCTGCTCGGCGATCATGAGGGTGGCACCGGTCTTCTTGGCCGCCAAGGACATCGGGATGGTGACGTAACCACCCATGCCGAGGCATACCTGGACACCGCGCTCATCCATGGCTCGAGCTATCTCGGCCCGTGCCCGTATCACCACCAAAGGGAGCGACAGATTCGACAGGCTGACCGAGCGTTTCAATCCCCTTATCTCCACACTCAGAAACGGATAACCCTCTGACGGATAGACGGCGGATTCGAGACGGCTCCCGCCCACGTAGAGGATGTCCGATCTGGCTACGCCACGGTCCACCAGGGCCTCCCCAACCGCAAGCCCGGGGAACACATGCCCCCCGGTCCCCGCGGCGGCGATCAGGTAGGTCATCGACGCGTCGAACGGCCACCGCTCTGCGCGATATTGACCAGAATCCCGACGGCAGCCATGGACACGATCAGCGCCGTGGAGCCGAACGAGATGAATGGCAGTGCGATACCCGTTATCGGCACAACTCCAACGACCCCTCCTACGTTGACCAACGCCTGGAACGAGATCCACGCCGTGATCCCCGCCGCAACCATCCGGCCGAATGGGTCCGATGCGCGAGATGCGACGGCCCAACCAACCACCGCCAGCGCAGCGAACAACCCGATGACCGTGAGGCCGCCAACCAGACCCGTCTCCTCACCGATGATGGCGAAGATGAAGTCCGTGTGGGCATTGGGGAGATAGAACCATCGTGCCCGGCTGGCCCCCAAGCCCACTCCAAAGAGGCCACCGTTGCCCAGGGCGTAGTAGCCCTGGACAAGCTGATAGCCGTCACCTGATGCGTCAGCGAACGGATCGGTGAAGGATGTCAACCTCTCCTCGCGATAGTCACCATCGAAGGCAAGGGCAGAAGTGATGAGGACGGCGACAACACCCAAAGCCAACGTGTATCTGAGCGGAGCGTCGCTGGCGAGGATCACGGCCATGCCCGCCGCACCGATGATGATGGTTGTCCCCAGATCGGGCTGACCCATGACTAGGGCCCCCACGATTCCGATCGTCGAGATCACCGGGACGATGAAATGGCCGAACTGGCTCAACAGCTTCCTCTTCCGTTCCAGGAGCACGGCGAGGACGAGAACGACACTGATCTTTGCCAGCTCCGACGGTTGAAAGCTGAATCCCCCTACTGCCAACCAGCGCCTCGCGCCCCCGCTGGAGACACCAGCGACGAGGACAGCGACGAGCAGGAAGACAGATATGAGAAATCCGGGAACGGCGAGCTTGCGATACCACCTGTAAGGGACGCGGCTGCACACCAGGAGGGCGAGTGTTCCCAGGCCAACACCGACCAGCTGGCGCTTGAAGAAATAGAATCGGTCGGCGGCCTGGTCGATTCCCACGACTGACGACGCGGACTGAGTGGCACCGAGGCCGATCACAACGAGGACCACCACGATTACGAGTAATGCTGTGGCGTTGCGGTCATTGGCCCGTCGGGCTTCGGCGCGATCGCGAGCAGCAGCCCGGACCCGGGCGATAGAGGTAACGGTTCCGGTCATCGTCGCACTCCCATCACCAACTCCTTGAACCTTGCGCCACGCTCTGCATATGAGTCGAACTGGTCGAAGCTGGCGCAACCGGGGGCGAGTAGAACCGTTTCTCCGGGTCGGGCCAGCTCACGCGCCATCTCTACAGCCGTTTCCAGGTTCTCAGCCAGCCGACCCTTTGCACCAGCACGCTCGACGAGGTCAGGTCCCGACTCGCCGATCCCGAGCAGGATTCGCACTCCGGGATGGTCGGCAAGCACACCGACGTCCAGGCCCTTGGACTGTCCTCCCGCGATGAGGACCACAGGCTGGTTCGAGTCGATCGAGGCCGCCGCGGCGTGGGGGTTCGTTGCCTTGGAGTCATTCACCCATCTCACTTCGTCGGCCTCCAGGATCAGCTCACGTCTATGTGACCCCCGTCTGAAGCTCCGGGCGGCGTCGAGAACACCTTCAGGACTGGCGCCCATCTCCAGGGCGACACCGGCGGCGATCGCCAGGTTCACGAGGAGGGTCGAGTCGGTCGAGGCAAGGTCGGTGATCTCGACAGAGGCATCGCCGACCGTCAGCTTGCCCCCGGCGACACCGGCGCCATCGGCCGGGACGCGGTGTCCCGAGACGGGCAAGAGCCGGGACGTGGCTGCCGACGCCAGTTGGGTTGCCCCTGGATCGTCTGCGTCGAACACCAACAGGTCGTCCTTTGTCTGATTGGCATAGATCCTCTTCTTGGCTTGCCTGTAAGCGAACTCAGAACCGTGCCAGTCGAGGTGGTCGACCGCCACGTTGGTGATTGCCGCAGCTCGCGGGTGGAACCGGTCGGTGAATCGCAACTGGAAACTCGACACCTCCACCACCAGGCAGTCGACCTGCCCGCCGACCTCGGCACTCATAGGCGAGCCAATGTTTCCGACCGCTGGAGCGACCAGTCCGGACGCTTGCAGCATCGCCGATGCAGCCTCGGTGACCGTGGTCTTCCCGTTGGTTCCCGTGATTGCTGCGATTGGCCCACTCTCATGCCGAGACGCGAACTCGATCTCGCTCCAAACCTCTATCCCGGCCTCCAAGGCGTCGACGATTGGCCCCGACCGCTCCGAGAAGCCTGGGCTGGCAATGACGAGCTCCATTCCGTCCAGCAGCGTTGGATCCCACGCCCCGGTTGCGACCGACCTTCCAACAGCAGTCACAGTGGATTGAGGGCTCTCGTCGTAGATGACTGTTGAGATGCCAAGCCGATCAGCGAGGTCGGCCGCCGCCTGGCCGGACACTCCGGCGCCAAGGATCAGAGCCCGGGTCATAGGAGATCCTCCAGCAGGACGAAGTCCCCGTAGAAGAGGCCAAGCCCGAGGGCGACCCCGATGCCGGTCAGGATCCAGAATCGGATCACAACCGTTGTCTCTGGCCATCCACCGAGGTCGAAGTGGAAGTGAAGCGGTGACATGCGGAAAACCCGCTTCCCGAAAGCGCGGAAACTGATGACCTGAACGATCACCGACACCGTCTCCGCCACGTAGATCGCACCAAGCACGGCAAGAAGCAGGTGTGTGTTGGTGAGAAGCGCGAGTGCGGCCAAGAGCCCGCCGAGGCCGTTACTTCCGACGTCGCCCATGAAGATCCGTGCCGGCGGCGCATTCCACCAGAGGAAGCCGAGGATCGCCCCGAACATGGCTGCCGCGATGATGGCGAGGTCCAACGGGTCTACGGACGTATAGACGGTGTCGTTGCGGAACTGCCAGAAGGCGATGACCGTGTATGAGGCGACAACCAGTGCCGAGGACCCCGCAGCCAAGCCGTCCATGCCGTCTGCGAGATTCACACCATTGGCTGCCCCGGTCAGCATGAGAAGGACCCAAACAACGAAGAAGGCTCCGAGTTCGACGCCGAGCGGCCTGACGAAGGACAGTTCCGTGAGCGCTCCGGCCCGTGTCGCACCGAATGCAAAGAGGCCGGCAACAGCGAGCTGGCCGGAGAACTTGGCAGCCTTGGAGAGTCCCAGGCTCCTTTGGCGCGAATACTTGATCCAATCATCGGCAAATCCGACCGCAGCCATGCCAACCAGCGCCATCACCGCGAGTGCGCCGCCGGCGCCAAACTCTCTCAGACCCAGACCTTCGTCGGGGGACAGGCTCACATGGCCTAGGGCCCACCCGATCACTGCCGCACCTACGAAGACAACCCCACCCATTGTCGGCGTCCCCTGCTTGTGCGCGTGCCCTTTGATGTCCTCCTGGATGAACTGGCCCATCTCGCGCTTGCGGAAGAACCGAATCGCGTACGGAGTGCCGAAAATCGATGCGAGCAACGCCACGGCTGCGGCTGTCAGCAGGGCGATCACTGGGACATGCTCCCCGACGAAGTCCCGAAATCGGGGGATTCACGGCGCTCCTGGAGCGCCCGACGGGCGATGTCCCGGTCGTCGAGGGGTATCAGCGCACCGCTCGCTTCCTGGAAGGGCTCGTGGCCCCGGCCCAGGACGAGCACTATGTCGCCCTCGTCGGCGGCCGCCACCGCACGATGTACCGCAAGAGTGCGGTCGAGCTCTGTGAGTGGTCGAGTGCCCCCCTCTATGCCCGCCAACACCTCGTCGGCGATCTGAGCGGGATCCTCTGATCGCGGGTTGTCAGACGTGACTACCACGAGATCAGCGCCTGACGAGGCGCTTCCCATCAGGGGTCTTTTCTCACGGTCGCGATCGCCCCCAGCCCCCACAACCGCGATGACGCGCGCAGAGCCCAACGATCGAGCAGCTTCGATGGCATGCTTGATCCCATCGGGGGTGTGTGCGTAATCCACGATGATCCTTATGGGATCAGACCCTGACACCAGCTCGAACCTCCCTGGGACCGGGCGTAAGGAGCTCAGAGACTGGGCGACATCTTCGGTGCCGATGCCAGACACGAGACAGCATGCGATGGCCATTGCCAGGTTCGCCACGTTGAAGACACCGAGAACTGGCGCTTTCCCCTCGATGACACCCCATGGTGTCTCGACGCGGAGCTGCGTGCCACTCTCAACGGGTTGCTGGGCAATGACCCGAACGTCACCAGAGTCGCCAACTCCTATCAGCTCCCCCTTGAGCTCCCTGGCAAGCTCGGCGCCGGCTGTGTCGTCGAGATTCACGACGGCGATACCCACTTCGTGCTCCGTGAACAGCCTCCGCTTGGCAGCCAGATAAGACGCCATGTCTCCGTGAAAGTCCAGATGATCGTGAGACAGATTGGTGAAAGCCGCCACGGAGAAACGCGTCGCCGAGACACGTTCGAGGGCGAGAGCGTGCGAGGACACTTCACAGGCCACGAGACTGACGCCCCTTGCTCTCATCGTCGCAAGTGTCCGTTGGAAGTCGGAAGCCTCCGGCGTGGTGTGTTTGCTTTCGACCTCCTTCCCCGCGATCCGGGTCGTGATCGTCCCCATGAGCCCCACTGTCAACCCGGCCGAGGCTGCGATCGACTCGATGTTGTGGGTGACCGTGGTCTTTCCGTTGGTGCCGGTGACCCCCACAACCGACATCGCACGCGAGGGGTGGCCGTGAACCTCTGCGGCCAGGGGCCCAAGAGCAGATCGGGTGTCGGCAACGATCAGCTCGGCAACCCCGGAATGGGTCGGATGGTCGACACAGACCGCAGGTGAACCGGCTCGCACCGCATCCGCCACGTGGTCGTGACCATCGTGACGCTGGCCCCTGATCGCAGTGAACAGGATGCCGGGCCCCGCCTGGCGAGAGTCATGGGTCACGTCGGAGATCCAAGGCACACCCGCGCCCGGCCCCCGACCGTCGATCTCGCCGCCGATTGCGTCGGCGAGGCTGGAGAGCGGGCTACTGGGCGGCATCGGGGGTCACGCCCAGTCGATGCAGCGCCTGTTCCATCACCTCGGCGAACACAGGTGCGGCCGCGGCACCCCCGGTTCGATAGAGGTACGAAGGCGAATCGAGGACTACTGCCACTACGACCTTCGGGTCGGCGATCGGCCCCAAGCCCACAAAAGAAGCCCTTGTTTCCTCGGTGTACCGGCCATCCGGACCGAGCTTGTTCGCCGTTCCCGTCTTACCCCCAACCCGGTATCCCTCAACCGAGGCGTTGGCCCCTGTTCCTTGCTCGACCACCGATGCCAGTAGCTCCTTCATCAACAGCGCGGTGCCGGGAGAGATGACTCGCCGGGTCTCGACTGAAGCCACCTGGGTACCCCCATCGACATCAGTCACCGTTGCCACAATGTGAGGAGTGGTCCAGATGCCGTCATTCCCCACGGCCGCGTAAGCGGCAGCCATCTGAAGTGGGGTCGCCGCAACCGAGTACCCGATCGCCGCCGACGCCCAGCAGGTCTCACATCCCGCCTCGAAATTGAGAAGACCGGGAGCCTCGACTGTGTAGTCGATGCCCGTCTTCTCTCCGAGACCGAAACCCTTGATGTACTCGATGAGCGTCTCCTGACCGACCCGTTCAGCGATCTTGATGGTCCCGACATTGGAAGATCGTCTGAAGATGTCAGCGACGGTCATGTCCGAGGTCTCGTGCTCTTCGAAGTCTCGATAACAGCCGAACAGATCGTCATCTGCTGAACGGCACGCGTCTTCGCGGAGTTCCAGAACGTCGGCGACGTCATCGATGACGGTGCCGACCCTGACAGCACCCTCCTCGATGGCCGCGGCGACGGTGATCAACTTCTGGGTCGATCCCGGCTCGTAGATCCCTCTGACAACGAAGTTCGAGAACATGCGGCACATCGCAGGATCTTCAGCACCATCGCACCCCGGGTCTATCGCCTGCCGCCTCTGAGGGTCGAAAACCGGAGCGCCGGCCATTGCCAGCACCTCTCCTGTCTCAACGTGAAGAACAACCACCCAGCACGACCGAGCCCCGGTCCGCTCCAGGGCAGACATGCAAGCCTGCTGTGCCTGGTACTGAAGGGGGAGGTCGATGGTGGTGACCAGGTCCATGCCGGGAACGGCAGGCTCTATCTCGCTCATCCCCTGAAGGATCGGGGTCCCATCGCGAGCGCGCTCGAACTCTGCCTTGCCCGCCTCACCTCTCAAGATCTCGTCGTAGACGAGTTCCAACCCGTCCATGCCGTCGCCGTCGATGTTGACGAATCCGGTCACATGGCTGGCTACGGGCCCGGCGGGATAGATGCGCGTTGGCTCGGATAGCGCGTAAACCCCTCGGATCTTCAACCCGAGGATTTCCTCGGCCTTCGAGACCTCGAGCTGGCGCTTCAGGTACACGAAATCGCGGTCGCTGGTCAGCCGCTCATAGAGAGTGTCGATGTCAGCGCCAACAAGCGAGCCGATCTGCTGTGCCACCCACAAGGGGTCCTCTACCTGGTCGGGATCTGCGAAGAGGCTGAGAGACTCCACCGTCATGGCCAGAGGTTCCCCGTTGCGGTCGAAGATCTTTCCCCTCTGGGGAGTCAAGTCTCTGGAAACGATGCGCTGGACGAGACCCGATTCGGCCAACTCCTGGGCATCTACGACCTGGATCTGGAACAAGCGGTACCCCATGCCCATCCACGCTCCAACTACCAATAGGCCGAATAGCGCGATTCGAAGCTTCGCCGGATGCTTCTTGACGGCCTTTAGGGAGGCCACGTCGTCAGTTTCCGGGCTGGCTCTCCGGATGGCAGGAGCGGCGTGCCCCAAACCTGATCCCGGTGCCAGCGCGCCTACGGGTGATCATTGATTGCCTCCGCCACTGTCCAGTCGGGCGACAAACCCCTGGTCGGATGGGAGGTCAACCAGGAGTTGGTTGCGGTCGGTGGGAAGAATCATTCCCAGCTGTTCGGCCAGAGGCGCAATCCGCGAGGGGTTCTCGAGCCGGGCGATCTCCAATCTCAGCAATTGATTGGCCTTCTCCGCCTGCTCGATCGCTTCGGTGAGCTCCGCGATCTCGAAGGCAGAGCGATCGAGGCTCGTCCGGGCGAAGCCAAGGCCCAGGAACGCCAAGACGCCGACAGCCACCATGATCATCCATGGGGCCACGGACGGGCGCCGTAAACGCCTCCCTTTGATAACCCGCAAGCGGTCGTCCGAACCGCCGAGGGTCACGGGGCGGGCAGTCACGACGCGATCCTCTCGGCGGCTCGAAGCCTGGCCGACCGGGCCCGCTTGTTGACAGCCACTTCCTGAGCGCTGGGGCGAATCGGCTTGCGTGTGAGAATCCTCAGCTCCGCAGTGTTGCCGCATCCGCAGATCGGAAGGCCCGGTGGGCAGGTGCAGCCTGCTGCACCGGCTGCAAACCGCCGTTTGACGATGCGGTCCTCGAGCGAATGGTATGAAATTGCGAGGAGGCGCCCCGACGGGCCGAGTTTCTCCAGGGCGCCGTCGAGACCGGAGCTGATGCTGGTCAATTCGTCGTTCGCGGCGATGCGGAGTGCCTGGAAGGTGCGCCGGGCGGGATGACCCACCCGGCGCCGGGCCGCGGGCATCGTCTGTGCGACGACGGTGGACAACTCGGTTGTGGTTTGAATGGGCCGGGCCGCGACAATGGCTTTGGCGATCCGTCGGCCAAGGGGCTCCTCCCCGTACTCGAGGAGCAGGCTGGCAATCCGCCCCTCCTCCCACCCGTTGACGATCTCGTGAGCGGTCACGGCGGCGTCAGGCCCCATGCGCATGTCGAGCGGGCCCTCGCGGCCGTAGGAAAAGCCACGTTCGGCAGTGTCGAGCTGGTGCGATGAGACACCAAAGTCGAAAAGCACTCCATCGACCTCGGGCAACTCGACGAGATCGGCTATGTCGCCGAAATTGCCAAGCTTCGCTTCGACGCCCATATGGCGCGCGTTCTCCACCGCCTCCGGGTCTCTGTCGATCGCGATCACCGTCACGTCCTCTCCGTGCTCTTCCAACAACCGTCGGGTGTGACCCCCGCCCCCAAAGGTCGCGTCAACAACGACCCCGGGCAGCACAGGCGCCAACAGACCGACGACTTCCTCTACCAGGACCGGACGGTGGTATTCAGGGTCTCTTGTCCGGTCCTGGGCCATTGCCAGCCCCCCGGGCGCTGGTACCAACTAGAAGCGGGCGGAGTCAGGGGCCTTCCAATTGGTTCCGGGGGGCTGGCATTGGTCCAAGCCAGCGTCGTTCGTGCTCGCTAGGCCTCCTCCTCCTCTAGGTATCTGACATCGCCTGCCTCACGATCACTGAGATAGGCGTCTTTCTCCCAGAGCTCGATGTGGTCGAAGACACCGATCACCGCTATCTCGGTTCCCGGTTCCAGGTCGGCGAACTCCCTCAGGTCAGGCTTCAGCAATACGCGGCCCGACTTGTCGAGGGTCTGGAGGTCGGCACCACCGAACACGGTTCGGGAGAATTGGCGGCCGGACCGATCCTGGGGTCTGTCGAGAACCTCCGATGCCTTCTGCTCGAAGTCCTCTGCGGCGAAGATGGTGAGTTGGCCGTCTTGGCCCTTGGCGATCACCGCTCCGTCCTCCAGTCCGCGACGAAAGGAAGAGGGCATCACCACCCGTCCTTTGCCGTCGAGGCTGTGGAAGTACTCACCCAGGAACACTTCAGCTGTTCTCCGTCCGTCCTCACTGTCATCTCCCCTTGTGGGAGTGATCGCCACTATGACCCACTTTGCCCCACTTGTCAACCCTTTAGCCCCACACTCCCCTCCCCCACTCACTACGCAGACGCGCAGAACGGTTTCGATTTGGGATCAGGCCGTGAACGGACCAGTTGGGAAGCAGAGTGGGGTGAGGCTAAGCCGACTCGGGCACGAGATAGGGATGCCAGGTCGGGTCGACCTGGAAACCAGTCGAGGCGTAGATCCAACCGAACCTCCGGGGGGGCCGGGGTTGGGATTGAAGACGGAGGCCGCTCTCCGAAGGGGTGCGATTCCCCTTGCGGACGTTGCAAGACCGGCAGCAAGCCACGACGTTGTCCCATGTATGGGCACCGCCCCTGGAGCGCGGTGTCACATGGTCGAGCGAGTCAGCCGGCCTGCCGCAGTACTGGCAGGCGTGGCCGTCTCTACCGAACACCGCCCGCCGAGTCACCGGGACGGCACGTCGGTACGGCACCTTCACGAATCGGTTCAACCTCACAACTGACGGCACGGCGACGCTGAAACGCTCGGAGTGCCAGTGCTCGTCCCGATTGACCACAGCGCTCGCCTTCTCCGTCAGCACGAGCACCAGCGCCCGGCGTTCTGGTACCACCGAGAGCGGTTCGTAGCTGGCGTTGAGGACTAGTGATCGGCTCATGTCGCGTTCTGGACCCGGCGGGAAATGGTAGCTATGACCCGTATTTCTCCGACGAGTCCATTCAGCGCGCCAGTGAACGCTCCTGTCCTATGGCTCCGATCGCTTCGCCCACGGCCCGGGCGAGAGCCTGCTCCCATCCCAGGGAGACATTGGCCGAGCCTCGCGATTGCACGGCACCCTCGCCTGCCACGACCTCGAGAAGTCCATCGTCGTCGAGCGTGACCGACGAGATCTCCACAGGGACTCGCCCGGTCACCTGGCTCCAAGCATCTGCGACTCCCTGAGCGATTGCTGTGGGGTTGGCCGGAACGATGCGAAAAGACCGAATGTTTGGCGTCGCCACCTCTACGCGGGCCCCGCCCTCAATCGGTGTGATCCGGAGATCGACACCCAGCCCTACTGGTTCACCGGGCCCTACGGGCTCACGCAGAGCCTTCGTTGGGACGACTCGGGCACCCACCTCGGGAGACGGCTTGGTGCCATACGCCGCAAGTAGGCCCCGCACTTTCTCCATGACCGCCGACTCGTCAGCACCGGGCGCGAGACGAACGTTGATCCCACCACCCGACTCAGTCAGGTCGACCGTGACACCGGCTACGCCAGGGATGTCCTCGATGCGGCTGGCGAGACCGGGACTCATGACGAGCCGGCCCAGCGGGCCAATGCCCGCATCGATCTGCGCCAGCGAAGAAAGGCAGTCAAGTCTCCGGGCTCGACCGGATGATCTTTTGCGCCATAGGCGGTGATCATCCTCCAGCCCAGGTAATCGGGAGCCATGCCGAGGCCGCTGTGACGGCGCACCGATAACGCGGCGCGCAACGCTTCCCAGATCAGGGACGGACGCGCCACCACGGGCGCGATCACAGCTGACAGCCCGCGTATTGCCCTCACGATGACTCCCGTATTTCCTCCTTTTCGGCAGACTAGTCACCGTCCCCAACCCCTACGAGGGACCATCGTTAGAGTTCCCGGCCGAGCTAGACACCATGAATGAGGAGCAATTGCCCAAGCCAAGCGACCCCGGAGATTCGTTCGTCCACAACTTCGAGCGGATCGCATCCAACGTCGAAACCGTGATTCAAGGGAAGCGGGAAGTGATCGAATTGATCCTTCTCGCCCTGGTGGCCGAGGGTCATGTTCTCGTCGAAGACGTCCCGGGCGTGGGGAAGACCCAACTCGCCAAATCCGTGGCGCGCTCCATCGACGGAGCCTTCAGCCGTATTCAGTTCACACCCGACCTGCTTCCCTCCGACGTAACGGGAATATCGGTTTGGGACAGGGAGAAGCGGGCATTCGAGTTCAAACACGGGCCTGTGTTCGCCAACGTGGTAGTCGGGGACGAGATAAACCGAGCTAGCCCAAAGACGCAGTCCGCCCTTCTCGAGGCAATGGAAGAGAGACAGGTCACATCCGATGGTGTCACGCGACCCCTTTCTCTCCCGTTCGTCGTCATCGCCACACAGAACCCTCTCGAGCACGAAGGGACCTATCCCCTCCCCGAGTCGCAGCTCGACAGGTTCATGATGCGCGTGGTGATCGGGTATCCGTCGCGTGAAAAGGAGCTTGAGATCCTGGATACACACGGTGTCCGATCGGCCTATCAAGGCCTTGAGCCGGTCGCGTCGCTGGGTGATGTGAGCGACATGATCTCTTGGGCTCAGGCCATCACGGTGTCATCCTCAGTCAAGTCCTACGTGCTCGACATCGTCGCAGCCACTCGCTCCCACCCCGGCATCGCCTTGGGTGCATCACCCCGGTCGTCGCTCTTCTTGGTGAGACTGGCGCGAGCCCGTGCGGCTGCAGCAGGACGCGGATATGTCCTGCCGGATGACATCAAGGCGTTGGCCATTCCGGTGTTGGACCACCGAATGGCGATGCACCCCGATGCGATGATGCGTGGAGAGACAGCCGATGTGGCTCTGATGGAGATTCTCGACCGACTTAGTGTGCCCGGGACCACATCCAGGGCCGTCCCCTGATGCCAACGGTTCGAGGCTGGGCCATGATGGGGGCCGGCCTCGCCCTGGTGTTGCTGTGGGCACTCCTTGGCAACGACATAGAGCTGTTGCTCACCGGAGCATTCCTTACCACGGCCGCGGTGATCGGCGTCATATGGGTTCGTCTCACGGGATTGGCACTAACAGTCGAGCGGCGGATATCGCCGGGCACTGTCAACGAAGGACAGACGGTGACGGCGGCGATCACGGTTCGCAACGCCGGTCGCATCCGAATTGCCAATCTCTTCGTCGTCGATGAAATACGAGGGCTCGGACTCGCCAGCTTCGAGACGTCGCTGCTCAGATCGGGAGATTCTGCGACCGGGACATATCGGGTGAGCTGCCGACCCCGCGGCATCTACCAGGTCGGCCCGCCAAAAGCGACAGCAACCGATCCGCTGGGTCTCGCCGAAGTTTCCGTCGTGGCTGATCTCGTCGATCGGCTGGTGGTTTATCCAGCCGTCGAGGACCTCGATGGCCTGCCCTCGCTCGCAGCTCGGACCGGTCTCGGGAATCAGTCGACGCCCGACCGATCCCAGAGGGGCGGCGAGGACTTCTACACACTTCGCCAGTATCAGCTCGGCGACGACTTGAGGCGTGTGCACTGGCCCTGGTCGGCCAAGACGGAGGAGCTGATGATTCGGCAGCTTCAGACTCCTCAACATGCCGAAGCCGTCATCTATCTCGACACGAGAGCGAACGCGTACGAGTCTGGTGATGCCTTTGAACAGGCGGTACGAGGTGCGGCTAGTGCGCTTGCCCACCTCGCCCGCTTCGGTCTGGCCACCGAGGTGTGGTTCGGGGGGTCGGAATCGTCGGGAGAGAAAACCTACCGGGGCGCCATGGAACAACTCGCCGTCATCACACCGCGTTGGCACATCCACCTGGCCCCAAGCGCCGCCCAACTCGAGGACATGGTCACCGACGGTGTCTTGGTCGTAGTTACTGGCACCCCGGACCGGGAGGTCCTGACCATTATTCGCGCTCTCGGCTCAAGACGAGCGTTCCCGATCGCGATGCTGGCTACGGGCACGACTCCACCGATTCTGGGTCAGTTTCACCGAGAAGGCATCATGACAATCGTGTCATCCGAGGACGGGAGCTGGGCCCGAGAGTGGAGGCGCACGACGCAGGGATCATGGGACGCGGCCTCGGCCAGGTAACCGGGCTCGCCGCGTTCGGCCTGGTGGTTGCACGTCTGGGCCGGTTGCTTGCCACCGGGCCCAGTCCAGCCGACTGGCAGGTCATCTTGATCGCGTCGGCCCTGCTTGGAGGTGTGACCTGGTGGCTGGTGGTTCGAGCACTCACGAGACAAGCGCTTGGCCTGATGGTGTTCTCTATCGTGGCGCTCGCTCTCTTCGTTCGCGTGTCCGTGCCCGGGTCTCTGATGGCTGGGCTCATACCAGGGCCCGGAACGCTCGAGGCTCTGGCGACGGAGATGGCTAAGGCCGCAGCTGTGGTTCGCCACGGAGTGCCTCCAGTTGAACCTGTTGGCGGTCTCGTGGCCGTGCTGGCGATGGTGTCATTCCTGATTGGCGCGTCTTTCGCCTGGGGGGCGTTAGGGGGAGGGTCCACGGCGGCCGTTGTGGTGCCACCGTTCGTCATGTACCTCCAGATCAGCGTCTTCGACACCAGGCCGGTCGGTCTGGCATGGATGTCGGTGTCCGCAACCGTGCTCGCTCTGGGAATGGCCTCCATGGCTCTGGGCGGTAGGGGTGAAGCGGGGAGCACACGCGATTGGAGGGGCGCGGTGAGGCCCCGCCGGTCGGCTCCGGCCGCCCTCACGACCTCTGCGACCGTGGCTGCAATCGCTCTAGTCGTGGCCAACCTGGGAGCGGTGCTCGCCCCGGAGAGCCGCCTCACAAGTGGTGGGGGTCCCCTCATCCGGGCGCTGTTCGGAAATGACGCCCAGTCTTTCGACCGATGGGTCGACCTTCGCCAGCGTCTGATCAACCCGAGCGGAGCAATCATGTTCACCGCCAAACTCGATGATCCAGCGATTACCCAGATACCGCTCTACTGGCGTATGGAGGCCCTGGACCATTTCGACGGCATCTCATGGACGAGGTCCGACTCATCCACTGAGCCATACACGGCGGGCAGCACGATCACCGATCTTTCCGAGTCTTATTCGGGAACGGTGATCTCCGTCACCCAGGAGGTCGAGATCGGCGGGCTACGAACGGGAGCGGGGATTGTCCCCGCGGCGGGATCCCCGGCTGAAGTGCAGCCCTTGTCACCGATTCCGGGTGCACTCCAACCGTCGGATTTCGAGATCTATCCGGACGGCGCCATCGCCTACCAATCCGGCGTTAGCTCGGGTCATTCGTATCGGCTCATCAGTCAGGTCCAAGACATCAATGGGGACCTCGGAGCGCTTGCGTCGGGGCCTGAAGGTGTTCTCTCCCCGCTGTTCGCCGCTGCTTTCGAAGCCGGTCAGTGGGACCACCCACCCGTCGTCCAACCGGAGGTCGCAGCCCCCGCCGACCTGACCCGCTATATGACGCTCCCCCCTGGCTTCCCGCCCTCCCTGGCCGTCCTAGCTCGTGAGGTCACGGCCGGCGCAACCACCGATTTCGAGCGGGCGTGGATGCTCCAGTCATGGTTCCGAGACAGCGGCGCCTTCACATATTCCACAGAAGTCTCAACCGGTCATCGCTCACTCGATCTCGCGGCATGGCTGGGCGATCCGGCGTCCCCGAACTTCCGCACCGGATACTGCGAGCAATTCGCCGCGTCAATGGCGGTAATGGCACGGTCGCTGGGCATGGGAAGCAGGGTGATCTGGGGCTTCGCTCCCGGGGAGGACGTCGACGGACGTATCGTGGTCCGCGACTCCAACGCCCACGCCTGGGTCGAGCTTTGGATCGATGGATTCGGATGGGTCCCGTTCGAGCCAACCCCGCGCTCTGGGATTCTTCCAACCAGCCTCACGGCCGAGTTCGACACTGCCGAGATCGCATCCGGCTTGAGCACGGTCCCAGAGCCGGCGCCACCACCCGACCCAACGCCTCCACCGAATACGGTCCCACCGGCTAGCGCGCCAACCTGGCTGACTGAGCCGTTGTGGATGGCCATGGCCGGGATACTCGTGCTGTTGTCCAGTGTTCCCTTCATGAAGCGGGTCAGGCGATCGCGACGCATGAGACGACTGTCGGAGGGCGAGGTCTCCGCAGCATGGGATGAGATAGTCGACCGTCTCCAAGATCTGGGCACCTCGATCTCACCTGCGTGGACGCCGCTGGAACTCGCAGACAGGATGGACCCGAGGCTTGGAGAGGTGGCGGCCCGGTACTCGGCGGAGATCTACGGTGAGCAACAAGGTTTGGGCAGGCGCTTAGACCTCGAGGAAGCCGAGGGTTATCTTCGATCCAACTTTGGGACGGGCCGAAGAGTCGTCGCGATCCTCAACCCAGGATCGCTGATCAGGAACCTGTAGCCCGGCGTTCTTCGTCGATGTCCTCTTCCACCCGCCGGAGCATCTGGAGGAAGTTGTCGCGATCGAGCTCGAAGCGGGTCACGTCTTCCTCCACCTCGCGGGTGATCTCGTCGATGGCTACGAAGAACGAGAGTTGTCCCTGACGAAGGGCGTCCATCAGCTCTCCCTCGTCGCTTCCCACATGGAAGATCGTTTGGCCGTCAGTCACCAGCTTCACGTCGGCTAGATGACGCTCCATATTCCCCTCTCTGCGCAAGTACTCCCACGCGCGCCGGACCCGCTGGAGCGACATCCCATTGTCCAAGAGCGACCGCACCACGCGCAGCGCCACCAGGTCGCGAAACGAGTAGAGCCGCCGGACTCCGGGGCGACCACCGGTGCTCTGCACGCTGGGGCTCACCAACCCGACCTTGTCCCAATAGCGCAGCTGATGGTGCGTGCAGTTACTCAGCTTGCACGCCTGTTCAGCTGTGAATGCGTGCTCCACGCCTTCCTTCCAAAGACTTCCCTACAGACCCGAATCTGGTGTCTGACTCCACTCATCCGACCGCCTCGAACCCGCAGAGCCGGGCGGATGGGGCGGGAACACTAGCGGCTTCCGCCCGTTGGCGGTAGCGCAGACCGGGGCCTATTCGAGACGGTCCGCGTCAGCTTCGGTGTCGTCGGTTCTCCACCCTCGGGCACGAAGCGCGTGGACCAGCGAGGTGGCAGACGCGACCATCAGGGCAAAGCCGAGAGCAGCAATCCAGGTGACCGATACGTAGGCGATTACGATCGCCAAGCCGGCAACGACACCGATGGCCGAGAGCCGCACTCCGACCCTCGTGGGCCGCTCGATACGCCTGACGGCGCGTGCCAACTCCGGATCCTCCTCGAGGAACTGACGCTCGATCTCTTCAAGGATCTTCTGCTCTTTGTCGTCAAGCGGCATAACGGACCACTCTCCGCTCTCTGTGTCCCATGTCAAACAATACACCGGACCGCGGATCATTCAGCCCCCTTGTCGGTCCTCCGGCTGATCCGAGCCCCTGAGGAGCCGAGCCGGGCCCACGGCCCCCGCACCGAAACGATCTCTAATGGAGGCCACGGCAGTTTCGAGGGGTTCACGAGCCGCGTCCTCGCCAAGGGCAAGCTGAACGGGGTCTCCGGCGCTCACCAAAGAAGACGCCGCAAGGCCAAGCAAACGAATGGGACGGTCCAGGTCTACGCCTTCGGTCAAACCCAATCCGGTCTTGTAGAGATCGAGATAGGAGTCGATCGCCCTGGCAAGGGTCTTCGACCGAGTGAAGGTCGTGAAGTCGTCGTGCCGAACCTTGATGCCGACACTGAGGGTTGACACTCCGGCGCGCCGGAGTCGGATGGACAGTCTCTGGGCGAGCGACATAATCGCTGTCTCAACGACATCTCGGTCGCGCAGGTCTCTGTCATAAGTCTCTTCAACGGATAGCGATTTGGCGGCGCTGTCCGGGTCGACCTGGCGAGAGTCGACGCCCCTGGCGAGATCGAGGAGTCGCCTGCCCGCGGCGAC
>JAWWBL010000032.1:0-17783 GCA_033720975.1 Acidimicrobiia bacterium
GCCGGCGCTGGGTGAACGTTGGCCGACGCCGGGTGATGCCAGAGTCGGCGACAGTGCCGTTATCAATGACGGCATAGCGCCACTCCCCGTTGGGATGCTTGGAGGCGAACTGGCGGGCGATGTCGGCGATCACCGGGCCCATCCCCGGGATCTCGCCCGCACGCTGGTCCAGGTCTGCCAGAGTGGTCGCCTCGACACGAATCTCGAGAACGGCACGACTGCGGGACTTGCCTTTCCCGCGCCCGGCGAGCAGATCTAGGGCAACGTCGGTGCGCAGCTGGTCCAGGGTCCGGGTCTCCCCCTCGATTCCCTTGAGAGACCGGGCCATGGCATCGACATTCGCGGAGGCTTCTGCCACCTGGTCGGGTGGGGCGTCGAGGATGAGGAGATTGGCCGTTCCTTCGGGGTTCATTCCGGTCTCGCAACGGCGGTCTTCGACACGGCGCTGGTACGCCTTGCGCGCCGCTTCGGCATCTGCTTCGAGGCTTAGGCGTTGGATGCGGGCGCGTAGTTGCCCGGTCGTCAGACCTGGAGCGTCCACGGCAACTCGATCGACGATCTCGCGTGCCAGGGATAGGCTCAGATGCTCGGTGGAGCGGAGCATCACCTTGGCTCTCGCCACGTCGATCTGACCCTTTCGGAGCATCTCCCAGGCCCGCGGAAGACGGACCCTGAGATTGACTGCATCCTCTACACGCTGCTCTGCCGACCGACGGGTGAGGTGAAGGGCGGCGGCAACCTCCGGAGCTGCGAACTCGTGTGCTTCGTAGAGTCGATCATGATCGGAGTCGACGCAGTGAGCGACCTCCTCTATGTCGGCCATGACTTCGGCCTCGAGATGGTTGGAGAGCCTTTCCCTCGCCTGTAGGAGACGGAGGACGTCGCTACCGGAGAGTTTGGCCCGATCCACCGAGTTGAGAATGGCGAATAGGTAGGGACCAGGCGGGATGGACTCGAGATCACGTGGCAACCCGTCATGGGCTAGTCGCGTCGGAGCCCACGGATCGGCCTCTACCGCGCTGGTCTCTTGGGGTTTGGGCTCTATGGGTTTGGGCTCTATGGGTTTGGGCTCTATTGCCTCGGTCTCCCCCGCAAGCCCGATATCGGCAATCTGGATATCGAACATATGTTCGATACTACCGGTCTTGAAGCAGGCTGTCAAGACCCTCTAAATATTCTTTCCCACGGTAAACCGCGCTAGACCCCACATCAGGGACGGCTGCACCTACGTGCCCCGCCGAGTCTTCCCTAACCCAGGGTGGCGATGCTGAAAATCACATGGAAGGGGACGCAGTAGATGACGATGCTGCCGTATCCGGAGATGTCTACCTCGCCTGGGATTTCATAGTTCTGGTCTCCAAGGTTGCCCTTTAGTGGTCCGAGGTCGACGTACCCATCGAGGTCCTCGCGGCTTCCGGGGTTTGGATGCGGCACGAGAAGAACATGCAGGTCAGGCCCGTTGGTCACCTCGAAGTCCTCGAATCGGAGCACGCGGGTTTCGTCGCTCAGCCTATAGACGGTGGCTGTGCCCCGACCCTGATGGAAGTTGTCATAGTCGGTGAACTGACCGGAGGTGATCGCTCGAGGGGCTCCCTCAGGCATGGACTCCTCCACATCGGTCGGGGCCTCGTCTGCAGCTTCCTTCATCAGAGCTTCGACTTCCTGCTGGGTCATCCCTTCGGGCACTTCCGCGCCAGCAGACATGGGGAAGGCCTCATCGACCATGGTGTCGAGGATGAGGGGGGAGCCCAGCCACCAGGCCAGGGCTATCAATGGAACGCCAACGACTACCGCTACGAGTATCCAGGTTCTTTTGGTCATTTGCGCCCATGGTGCCCCGGACACTGGAAATCCGCCATAAACCAGGCGCCCACCAGCTCCGCTTAACTGCCCACCGTCGCTACTCCATGAGCAGATCGGCGTACTGGTCTCGGACCACCTTCTTGTCGAATTTGCCGGTTCCGGTCTTGGGGATCTCGTTGACGAAGACGACCCGATCCGGCAGCCACCACTTGGCCACCCGGGGCTCGAGGTGGGCCATCAGTTCCTTCTCCGAGACCTGGGAGCCTTCGGTGCGGACCACGAACGCCGCCGGCCGCTCCTGCCATTTGACGTGCTTGAGGCCCACGACCGTCGCCTCCGCCACGCCGGGATGCGCCATCAGCTCGTTCTCCAGGTCCAGCGAAGAGATCCACTCCCCACCCGACTTGATCACGTCCTTGGCCCGGTCCGTGATCTTGATGTAGCCCTCAGGGGTTACCTTGCAGACGTCGCCCGTCCGCAGCCACCCGTCGACGAAGGATTGAGCGGTCCGGTCGTCCCGGTAGTACTCGGCGGCGATCCACGGACCTCTGATGAGCAGCTCCCCGAAGGCCTCGCCATCGTGAGGCAGTTCGTTGCCCTCCTCGTCGACGATCTTGATCTGGAGACCCGGGACCGGGATGCCCGCGGTCTCGAGGCGGTCCAGCTGGGCCGGAAGGTCCCACTCCTCCATTTGCGGCTTGAGCTTGGAAGTCGAGGCGACCGGATTGGTCTCGGTCATTCCCCACCCCTGGACGACCCTGATCCCGCGCTCCACCCAATACCACTCGATCAGGGAGCGTGGCACGGCGGACCCGCCGCAGAGGAAGGCCCGAATGGATGACAGGTCTGCATCGGGGTTGGCCTCCAGGTACTGCTTTATCCCCAGCCACACGGTGGGGACACCGGCGCTGAATGTGACCTTCTCGGTCTCGAAGAGCCGGACCAGCCCTTCCGCGCTGAGATCGGGCCCCGGGTAGGTCAGTTTGGCGCCCTGGGTGACGGCCATGAATGGATAACCCCAGGCCGCTGCATGGAACATGGGCACGACGGGCAGGACGTTGTCGCTGGCGTCGACCCCGATGTTGGTGAGATTGGAGATCGTGTGGAGATAGGTCGAGCGCTGCGTGTAGGCAACACCCTTGGGGTTGCCGGTGGTCCCCGACGAGTAACACAACATCATCGGTGACCTCTCATCGAGAAGCGGCCATCTGCCGTGCTCCACCTGCCCCTCGATCAGGTCCTCGTAGGCGATCGACCCCGGCAGGTCGTCGGCAGCCTGGTCACCCATGACCACATACGTCTCGACCGTGTCCAGCCGGTCCACCAGGGGAGACACCACAGGAACCAAGTCCGGGTCGATGAAAAGAACCCTGTCAGCAGCATGGTTGACGATGTAGACGATTTGGTCGGCGAACAGCCTCAGATTGATGGTATGGCAAATGCGACCGGTGTTGGCGGTCGCCCAGTACAACTCGTGATGACGCTGGTTGTTCCATGCGAACGTCCCGACCGCGTCTCCCACGTCGAGACCAAGGCTGTCGAGAGCCGATGCCAACCTCCGCACTCTCGTGTCTGTCGAGGCGTAGGTGGACCGCGCTATCGACCGATCCGACTCGACCGAGACGATCTCCTGGTCAGGATGGATCCAGACGGCATGGTCATAGAGCGTCGACAAGAGAAGCGGGAAGTCGTCCTGCATGTGGAGTTGGGGGCTCACATGCCACCTATCAGCTTCGTCTTTGCTGTCTGATACTCGTCGTCGGTCAATTTGCCCTCGTCGTGGAGCCGGGACAAGCGCATCAGTTGGGAGGCAATCGACTCCGGCGCGCCATGGCCTTCCAATGCCAGCTTGCGCGCCTCCCGCTGGGCATAGATGAGAGCCTGGACCTCCTCGGGTTGGGGAATGTCGGTGTACCTGCTCTGTCCGTGGGTGCCGGCTGATTCGATGAGGAGGTCACCCGACCGGAACATCCGCTCGAGGATCGTCTGGCTGAAGGCCACGTCGTTGACGTTCTCGAGGGGAATCTCCGTGCCTCTCTTGGCGATCCATCCAGCGCGGTAGATAACGCGCTCGTTGGTGATCACATGGAACGTCGTCAGCCAGCGGATCAAGCCCCTGGCCGCCAGACCCGATGCGAGAACGATCACCGCCAATACCACCAGGACATGGACCTCTGCCATGGCCAGGAGCGTGGCGACGACGGCGGCGCCAAACAGCAAAAGGGCTTCTTTGACGATGGCCAGCCAATGAGGCCGGAACTCGCTGACGATCACCTCATCGTCACTGAGCAGTCGTTCCGGGTAACCCACGGCCGGGAGCCTAATGCGCGAGGGAAACGCGCTGGCGGGACGTGAGAAACCCCGAGGGAGCCTTGGACGTGAGAAACCCCGAGGGAGCCTTGGCCGAAGCCTCAACCCTCTCGGGGCTCTCTTCCCGTCTGCGCTGGGCCGGGGACCCAACCCAGAGCGGGTGCGCCGTAGGCCGAAGCCTTCGGCGGTGCGGTCCGAAGACCGCTTCTCTCCGTTGCCGGAGAGGTTGGCAGATCTTGCGAACTGCCGGTCGCTGGTCGCTCGACGATCCCGAAGGATCCCCGCTCGACCGGCGGCCCTCCGTTGCCGCTGGTTTCCCTTTGGCAGCGGGTGGACTTTCCCGACGGTCTCCCGCCGTTTCGGTCCGACCTTCCCGGTGGTTTCCCGCCGTTCTGGTCCGCCGATGGGTCTCCCCTTCGACGTGGATGGAAAAGTAGACCATCCCCACAGTCAGCACAAGCTGAAGACCTGATTGTTTTTCGCGACCTGTAAATGAGTTTTCGCGAGCGTGACCGAGACCCGTTTCAGCGCCTCCGAGGGTGCTGCGCGAGAAGCCCCGAGTGGGCCGGGGCCGAAGCCTCAACCCTCTCGGGGCTCTCGTCCGCCTGGCCGGGAAGCGGGCTCTCGGCCGGGCAGTGGTAGAACCCTAGGGCGCATCGCTTCCCGCAAAGCTGTACGCAACCTCTTTGTTTTCGCGTCCTAGGAGCCCCTTTCGCGCACATAACATCGCCGCCAGATGAAGCAGGCGAGAACCGTCAAATTTGCAGCGTGGGTTGGCATCGTGATCTTGATCGTTGCGGTGCTGGTCTTCGCTGCGATTCGATTCCTCACCGACATACCCAATGTCTTGGGAGGCTCGTTACCCCCCGAAGGGGACTTCGCCCGTCGCTACGCGCGCTACCCCATGCTGGCGTATAGCCACATCCTTCCCGGACTTGTGTTTCTCGTCGCCGCTCCATTCCAGATCTCACGTAGGTTCCGCACCCGCCATCTGAGGATGCACAGGAAACTGGGAAAGGCACTGCTCTTTGTCGGCGCGCTGACCGGCATCTCAGCCATCGCAGTCGGTGTGGTGATGCCTTTCGGCGGCCTGGTAGAGACCTCGGCCACCATTGTGTTCGGAATGTATTTCCTGCTGGCCCTTCGCCTGGGCTATCGGGCCGTACGTCGGTTCGATCTCCAAGCCCATCGCCACTGGATGGTGAGAGCCTTCGCTCTTGCCATCGGCGTGGGCACGATCAGAGCCTGGGGAGGCATCTTCGAGGCATTCGGTATTCCGTTGGCCGATTCGTTCGGCCTCTCGTTCTGGCTTGCATTTGTGCTGCACGCGATCGCCGCCGAGGTGTGGCTCTGGTGGCGACCCGATGCCCCGCCGCTTGGCATCTGAGCTTCCCCAAATCTGTCAGGAGCTGTTCCTAAGATCCCAAACATGACGCTCGACGTCGCGAAAGAGGCTCGCTTGGAAACTCTCTCACCGAGCCGTGCCGGAGACTTCAAGACCTGCCCCCAGCTCTTCAAGTTCCGGGCGATCGACCGGATGCCCGAGCCGACGTCCATCTATCAGGCGCGTGGCACCACTGCCCATCTCGCCCTGCAGCGCCTCTTCGACGAGCCCGGGCCGGACCGCACACCCGAGAAGCTGTTCGACCTGTTCAGGGAGGCTTGGACCGAGGTTCGGGGCGAGGCGGAGTTCGATGACCTGTTCGAGGACACTGACGCTGAGCGTGAGTGGGGGCTGGAGTCGATGGAGCTCTTGGCGAACTACTTCGCCATCGAGGATCCCAGGACCTTCGATCCCCTCGAACGTGAGCTCGACATGCTCGAAGACCTCGACGACATCGTGATAAGAGGAATTCTCGACCGCATCGATCGGGACGATCAGGGCAACCTTGTCATAACCGACTACAAGACGGGCAAGGCCCCACCCGAGCGATATGCGCTCCCCGCGTTCTTCGCTCTCAAGATCTACGCCCTTCTGATCCGGCGTCGCACCGGCGAGACCCCTGTTGAGGTGCGTCTCTTGTACCTCAACGGGCCCACGATGTATCGGCTCCCGATAGATGACCGGCAGCTAGACGCCATGGATGTACAGCTTCGGGCGCTATGGGCTGCGATCAACCGCGCACTCGAGACCGACCGCTTTCCCACCAGACCGGGCAAGCTCTGCGAATGGTGCTCTTTCCAGGAGATCTGCCCCGCCTGGGTCGAAACGGACGAGACGCCCGCTTGATCCAGATCAGGGGAAGATTCCCCTGACCAACTTGGCGTCCGCCACACGCCGGATGCCCTTGATCAAAGCCGCAGTCCGCATGTCTACGTTCTCGGCGACCGCGATCTGCTGGACGTCGTCGAAGGCTCGGACCATGATCTCCCTGAGCCGGGCGACAACCTCGTTCTCGGTCCAGAAGTACTTCTGGACGTCCTGAACCCACTCGAAGTAGGACACGGTGACGCCCCCGGCGTTTGCGAGGATGTCCGGGACGATGACTATCCCGCGCTCACGCAACCGATCGTCCGCTTCCAGCGTGGTGGGGTTGTTGGCCCCTTCGATCACGACCTTGGCCTTGACCTCGTCGGCGTTCCCCTTGTGCAGGACCCCCTGGATCGCGGCCGGGACCAGCACATCACACTCCAGCCCAAATACCTCGTCACCGCCGATGAACTCGGCGTCGGGAAAGCCTTCGAGATAGCGGTGCTCATCAACCCACTTGCCTGCGGCCTCGATGTCGAGGCCGTCCGGGTCGTAGACGGCTCCCGAGATGTCGGAGACGGCCACGACCTTGTGCCTCATCTGGTGTCCGGCGACCGCGGCATAGCGACCCACGTTTCCAAACCCGTGTATCGCAACGCTGATGTTGTTGGGGTCGATGTCTGCTACCTCGGCTGCCTGCGGAAGAAGGAACATGAGGCCCCTGCCGGTGGCCTCCCTTCGGGCAACGCTGCCACCAAGAGCGGGCGGCTTTCCTGTCACGACCGCGGGGACCGATCGCCCGACGTGTTGGGAATATGTGTCCATCAACCATGCCATCACCTGCTCATTGGTCCCCAGGTCCGGAGCCGGAATGTCTTGTTCCGGGCCGATGAGGTTGATGATCTCCATGGTGAAGCGCCGGGTGACTCTCTGCAGCTCCGCGCGGGATAGCTCCATCGGGTTTATCCGAACTCCGCCCTTGGCCCCTCCAAAAGGGACGCCAACTATTGCGCACTTCCAGGTCATCCACATGGCCAGAGCGGTCACCTCGCCCAAGTCGACGTCAGGGGCGAACCTGATCCCGCCTTTGGTCGGGCCCATGGTCGTGAGGTGTTGGACGCGATAGCCGAAGATCGTCTCCACCTCGCTGTAGTTGTCGTGCCGGAACGGGAAGCTCACCACGGTCGCCTTCTGCGGCACCCGGAGACGATCAGATACGTTCTCGTCCAACCCCATGAGGGTGGCCACCCGGTCGAACTGGCCGACCGCCTCGTGGTACATCGGGGAGTCGAATTCGCTTCCGTGGTCCAACAGCTGGCCTCCGTCTGGCTACCAGAGAATCCTAAGCAGGAGACTCCCATTGCGAGGTGGGTCCGCAGCAGAAATTGTCACACCCGCCCCATAGCTTGGGCCCCATGACACACACAGACATCTCACAGCAGCAGTCGAGCGGTGAAGCAACGGACCTGGTTTTCGACGACCCGGTGTCCTATCTGGCCCTCTTCGGGCTGGAGGCCGAGATCGTGTTCGAATCGGCCGGTATCCTCGAGGCCGCCTGACCCTACGATCCGCACGGTGACCGGCAGCGAAATCCAAGTGGGCCCGGACGATTGGGCCGAGGCAATTGCCCGAGCGTCCGGACATCAAATCGTCGTCGCCGGTCCGGGCACCGGAAAGACCGAGTTCCTGGTGCGTCGGGTGCACTATCTCGTGGACAAAGGCCTGGCGCGTCGCGATCAGATCGCCGTTGTCTGCTTCTCACGGAGAGCAGCTGCGGACCTCAGACAGCGCATCCAAAGTCGTCTCGGCGGCGCCGGGACCCAGGTGGACGCGACCACGTTCCACTCCCTGGCGCTCCGTCTCATGGAGGCCGCAAATCCAGGGAATCGGCCCGTCTTGCTGACAACACCGGAGCAGGTTGGCGTGGTGCGCGCGGTCCTCGCCGACGAGGACCCCAGCGACTGGCCCATCACCTACCGCGGGATTCTCACCACCGACGCATTCGCCGACGAGGTGGCTGACTTCCTGATGCGCTGCTCCGAGAGGCTCCTCTCTCCCACCGATCTCGCGGAAAAGGCGCGCGAGCGCGCCGACTGGAGAGGGCTGCCCGACCTGTACGCCCGCTATCTCGAACGACTGGTAGCGATGCAGCGAACCGACTACGGGGTTTTGCTCCGTTCCGCAGTCGACCTACTCGAGACAGACGCAGGACAGGAGCTCGCCTCTCATTACCGATTCGTTCTCGTCGACGAGTATCAGGACACCTCCCCGGCTCAAGCGAAGTTGGCGAAACTCCTCGCGACCCCGAGCGGCAATCTGACCGTCACCGGCGACCCATATCAATCGATCTACTCGTTTCGAGGGGCCGAGCTGCGCAACGTCTCGGAGTTCCACCTTTCCGGTCCCGACACCGAGCGAATCGTCCTCACCCAGAGCTTCAGGGTGCCGGAGGAGATCATGACCTCGGCCCTGCGCGTGGTATCGCCTGGGCATTTGCCTGGGGAAGCCGGTCGCGTCACACCGGCTGCCCATAGCGGCCGTGTGGAGGCCTACCTCTTCGACCAGGAGACTGCCGAAGCGGAGTGGATCGCACGGGAAGTGGAGCGAGCCATCCAGGTCGAAGATGTCGAGCCAAGTGCGATCGCCGTCCTCGTGCGCACCAAAAAGGAGCTCGTATCCGAGCTCTCGAGAGCCCTCCAGCGACGCGGCGTGCCCCATGACCCTCCCTCGACCCGACTGGTCGACCACCCCGCCGCCCGTCTCATCCACGATCTGGTGACTGTTGCCATGGATGGCGGCAGCCTCGGGGATTACCCGGCATCGCGGGCCGCCGAGGCAGATCGCGCAATGAGACGCGTTCTGCTCGGGCCACTGGTGGGCATCAGCCTCTCAGGGGAGAGGCAACTCCTCCGCCGAAGACGAAGCACCGGTGAGGGCTGGGCCCGCATCCTTGCACGGAACCACCCGAGCCTGTCCGAGCTGCTGAATGACCGGGAGTGGGCGACCGCACTTCCGGCATCGGACGGTTTTTGGGAGTTGTGGTCAGGCCTGTCGCTGATAGGCAAATTGGCCAATGATCCGACGCGAGCCTCGTGGCGCCGAGCCTGGACCGCCCTCGCTCAGGTCCTCGCTACTCAAAGTGATCGTGATCCATCCGTCACGCTGCATCACTTCTTCGATCTGGTCGCCGGGGGCGACTACGAGGCCTCACCCCTGCTCTCCTACCAGGAGTCGGGTGCCGGGGTCACCCTGACCACGATGCATCAGGCGAAGGGGCTGGAGTTCGACGTCGTCTTCATCGCCAACGCCGTCGAGGGAGTGTTCCCCGACCTGCGCCGAAGCAGGCGGATGCTGAGGCCGGAGCTGCTGTCGCCAGAAAGAACAACCGATGCCCACGCACAACATCTCTTTCGGCTTCAGGAGGAGATGCGGCTCGCCTACACGGCAACCACGAGGGCCCGCAGGCGTGTCGTGTGGACGGCAACCGACGCCGGTGTCGACCAGGGTGAGCACCGACCGTCTCGATTCCTCACCGCGGCGGCCGGTGTCGAGAGCCTTGCCGAGCTGACGTCTCCTGGAGAGGACCGTGGTGAACCGGTGACTCTGAACGGAGCGGAGATCTCTTTGCGCAGAGACCTGACTGATCCCTCGACTCCTCCGGTCACTCGGCTGGTCGCTGCCCAGGTCCTGGCCAATCCTGAGGGTGACTGGTGGGATCAGTCGTTCTTCGCCGGGCTCGCCGAGACAGGCCCGGACGCCCCCATCTTGGGAGGGCCTCTCCGTCTGTCACCCAGCCAGGCAGACTCTTACGCCACCTGTCCGCGACGCTATGCCCTCGAAAGGCGTCTCCGTCTTGGTGACGCTTCCTCGCCGTGGGCCCACTTCGGATCCTTGGTGCATGAGGCACTTGAGATGGCGGAGCGCCAGGTGGTAGGCACCGGCAGGCCGCATGCAGTCCTCGAAGATGCCGTGAACGCAATCGACTCCGTCTGGGAGTCAGCCGACTTCGGCACTCCCGAGCTCAATAGGGCATGGAGAGAACAGGCGGTCTCCTGCGTCGCCAACCTCTACGAGAAGTGGCCGCACGCCGATGGGGAGCCGATCGAGCTGGAGTCTTTGGTTACCGGCGAGATCGCAGGTGTGGAGTGGATGGGGAAGATCGACAGACTGGAGAGGACCGACGCGGGTTTGCGTGTCGTCGACTACAAGACTTCCAAGTCGGTGGCCACCATCGCCGAAGCCGAGACTTCCATCCAACTCGCCTTCTACGCGATGGCCGTGAGCATGACCGAGGATGTGGTTGCCGCCGAGATGTGGTACCCCCGCGTTGCGTCGAGAAACCTCACGACGAGGTCCCTCGACATGAACAAGCTGGCTGATGTCGTCGCCGTCATGGAGGAGATCACCGAGTCGATCCAGGCGGAGCATTGGGAGCCACGCCCTGGCAAGCACTGCGATCGGTGCCAATTCCGTGGATCATGCCCGGCGTGGCCAGAAGGCCGGGGGGCATATCTCTCATGAAAGGCCTCACTCCCTCTCCAGAGCAGCAGCAGATCCTCGATCTCGGCCTGACCTCTGTGAGGGTGAGGGCTGGGGCGGGGACCGGCAAGACCACGACGGTCGCGATGGTCATCGCCAACCTGATCGAGGCCCACCACGTCGATCCCGAGCAGATCCTCGGGATCACGTTCACCAACAAGGCCGCGGCCGAGCTCGCAGACAAAGTGCGCTCCGTCGTAGGAGAAGTAGCAGACCCGGGTCGACAGGTAGAGGTGCACACCTATCACGGTTTCGCAGCACAGATCCTGTCCGAGTTCGGCGCACTGGCAGGAGCAGATCCCAATGCCAGAGTCATAACCCCAACTTTCTCCCGTCAGCTCCTGTCAGAGACTTTCAACCATCGCTCCTATGACCTGCTCGACATCACCAACCGGAGAACCCTCGACAAGATCCGGGCCCTGGGCGATCGCATGGGAGACCATCTCGTCACCCCCGAGGTTGTAATCGCAGCCGCAGACACGATGCCGCAGGACGAGATCTGGCGGGCAAGGCGCGAGATGGCGCAGACAATCGGTGAGTACATAGCGGACAAGCGCCGTCTGAACGTCGTCGACTACTCGGACCTTGTGACGCTCTCCACCCGGGTGATGATCGATAACCCGGGCCTGGCGGCAGCAGTCAGGAATCGCTATCAGGTTGTGGTCCTCGACGAGTATCAGGACACCAACCCGGGCCAGCGTGTGTTGCTCTCGACGATATTCGGTGACGGGTTCCCTGTTATCGCGGTGGGAGACGAGGACCAGACCATCTACGAGTGGCGGGGGGCCTCTGCAGAGAACTTCGAGCTGTTCCCGACCCAGTTCACCACCCAGAGTGGGGCCCCGGCACACCAAAAAGGCTTGACCCTCAACCGCCGGTCCTCATCAGAGATCCTCGAGGTCGCCAACCGGGTGCGACACGTCGCCAACCCCGAGGCCGACCCGCTCGAGGTGGTGGACGGCACTCCTCCAGGTGAGGTGACCACTTACTGGGCCGGCGACGCCCTGCAGGAAGCCGACTGGATTGCCAGCCGCTTCGAGGAGCTGCATGAACATGGCGAGCCCTGGAGCTCAATGGCCGTGCTCCTCCGAAAAAACAAAGACTTTGCCGTCGTCCTCGACGCCATGACACGGCACGACATTCCCGTGGAGGTAGCCAACGTGGGCGGGCTTCTGTCAGTCCCTGAAGTCTCCGAGCTTCGAGCCTGGCTCGCCATTCTCGAACAGCCTGAGAACTCTGCGGCACTGACCGACGTGCTGATGGGCAGCGGTTTCCGGCTTGGAATGGCAGACATCGCCCCGCTGAGCAGGAGAGCGCAGGAAGAGAGGGTGTTCGATGACGACGAGGAAGAGCCCACGCCTATCACCCTGCTTGAAGCACTCGAGGACCTCGCGACGATCCCAGGGATCCGGCCCCTGGCGTTCGATGCCTTGAGAAGGTTCCGCGGGATCTACCGGGAAGTGCTGGGCGAGAGCCAGGGGATGAGCCTCGTGGGCGTGGTGCGGATGATCCTCGACCGAACCCGCGCCTGGCAGAACATCGAAGCCCTGCCACCGAACCCCCGCTTGACCGCTCGCTTGAACATATATCGATTCCTCGACCTGGCCGAAGACTGGAGCCCGCTTCAGGGACGGCCCTCATTGGCGGCTTTCCTCGACTATCTCTCCGCGATGGAAGAGGAACCGGCCGAGGAACTCGACAGCGCCCACCTGTCAGGCGAAGAGGCTGTCACTCTCATCACTGTCCACCGTGCCAAGGGTCTGGAGTGGGAGAACGTGGCAATTCCCGCCGTCGCCAAAGGCAACTTTCCCTCGGCGTCTCAGCAGTATCCCGATCCGATCAGGTTTCCCGAGTCCCTCCCCTCCGAGCTGCGCATCGATGGTGTCATGGACCATATGCCGACGGATCCCAAAGAGCGGCTGGAGTTTCTTCGGGCGCGCCACGAGATGCAGGAATGGCGCGTGGCTTATGTTGCTGTCACCCGCGCCAAGCGCCGGCTCTTCGTCTCAGGCGCCTATTGGTACGGCTTGCCCGAGCCGACAAAGAACCCGAAGGGCCCGTCACCACTATTCGAAATCGTCGCCGAATCGGCGACGTCTGGAAGCGACGGGTTCGCTGAGTTGGGCCCTCGTCCTCAGCTTCTCCGGCCCGACCCAGCAACCGCAGCTCCGGATCCACTGTTCGACGAAGGGTGGGCCGGAGCCATGAGGCGTGCCGCCGGCTCGACATATATCCCCGACCTGGCGGCGGCGCGCGAACTAGCCGACGAATATGAGCGCGTGCTCGAAGACACCAATCAACGTCTCTTCACCCTCGCCGAACCACTGAGTATTACCGACGTGGACGTGTCCGCAGCATCCTCGGTAACCGGGCTCGTCACCTATGCCCAATGCCCGAAACGCTTCTATTGGAGCGAGATCGACCCGCTTCCCCGCCGAAGAAACCCGGCCGCGGCTCGCGGAACCGAGATTCACCGCCGAATCGAGCTTCACCAACGGGGCCAGGTGCCCTTCGAGGAGGTGTCCGAGGCTCTTTACGACCTGGTTGGCGGTGGCGAGCCCGGCGAACCGGGTGGGTTCGACGCGTACCTGGAGTCTCGATTCGCGGAAAAGGACGCGGCGCTGGTCGAGGCCGCTTTCACGATCGATTTGAGCGACGACTTCCAGGTTCGGGGCCGCATCGACGCCGTCTACGCCGACGGGACTGCATGGGAGGTCGTCGACTTCAAGTCGGGGAAGCCGAGCGACGACCCTGCCCGAATGGTCCAGCTACAGGCCTATGCGGTGGCCGCCACCGACGCGGATTTCGGTCTCCCCAAACCCGACTCGCTCTACGTGACGTTCGCTTATCTGGGGGGCGGCGTGACAGAGGAGAGATACCACGCCGACGACGGGTGGATCCGGTCTGCTCGCGCCCGGCTGGGCGACATTGCCGACGCCATCACTTCCACCGAGTTCGCCGAGTCCCCGGGTGAGTGGTGTCGGTCCTGTGATTTCCTCCAGTTCTGCGCGCCAGGGCAGGCATGGCTGTCATGACTGAGGTGGCTTCGCTGGTCGTGGGATATCTCATCGGTTCAATACCGACCGCCCAATGGCTGGGCTCGCTATGGGGAGTCGACCTGAGGCGTGAAGGCTCGGGAAACCCGGGGGCAAACAACGCGCGTCGGGTCGGTGGGATGGGACTCGCCGGCCTTGTTTTGATCGTCGAGATGACCAAAGGCGCAGGGGCTGCCCTGACCGGGCTGGCCATGGCGGGCGACCTGGGGGCCGTAGTCGCCGGTCTGGGGGCAGTCGCCGGGAATGTGTACAACCCGTGGTACAGGCTGAAGGGAGGCAAGGGACTCGGGATAACGGCCGGCATCATCATGGCGCTTTGGCCGGCGGCCCTCGTCTTGTGCGTCCTCGTCATCGTCGTGGCCGTGGCGGCGACACGATCCTCGGGTCTCTCGGCCCTGATCACGATCGCTGCGCTCAACGTCCTGGGCGTCGCCTGGTGGCTTCTCGATCTGGCCAACGCCTGGGGCATAGGCGAAAACGGCCTGCTCCTGGTCTTCGCGGTGGGAGTCGCCGGGCTGATCTGGTACCGGCATTGGGCCGACTGGGACGTCAAACGACGCGCCCTCCCGACACTTCCAGGATGATCGTCACCGGGCCGTCGTTCACCAGATCGACCTCCATCCGCGCACCGAAGCGCCCCTCTGCGGTCTCGATACCGGCCGCTCTGAATCGCGAGACCAGGTCATCGAGGAGCTCTTTCGCATGATCGGGCTCTGCTGCCGCTGTGAAGGAGGGACGTCTCCCTCGTCGAAGATCGCCCAGGAGTGTGAACTGGCTGACGACGAGGATCTGCCCTCGAGTGTCTACCACGGACCGGTTCATCCGGCCTTCGTCGTCGGCGAACACCCGTAGATCCGAGATCTTGGCGACAGCTGCTGCGGAGTCGGGCGGCCCATCCCCAGCCGCCACCCCGACCAGCAGAAGGAGACCCGCCCCGATCTCTCCGACCACCTCGTGCCCAACACGGACCGAGGCTCGCGAGACCCTCTGCGCGACGATCCTCATCGCGCAGATTGTGGTCGCCGAAATAGAGTCCTGACGTGATTCGCCGCGCCTCCGCCGATCGTGAGCTCCTGACTGGCCCGGAAGGGCACCGGGTGGTCTATCTCATGGACACCTCGTCCGATCTCGAGAAGCGGATGCTGGAGAAGTGGATTGCCGCCAACATGAAGGGCCCGGTCACCACCGAGAGAATCGCCTCATCCCGGCGCGGGACGGGAGGAGACCGCGATTCACTGAGAGCTCACCTCAATGCAGGCGACGACCCGTACTTCATACCCGTCCGCGTCGTGTGGATGCCGCGCAAGAGGAGGAGCGGGCGGAGGTCGGTCGGCTGGCTGGACGCCTTCCGACCCGGCGATCCGCGTGATCCCAAGGGGCTACGCGCCCTCTGGATCAAGACCTTCCGAAAGAGCCGAGTGAAGCCCATCGCCGCGCCGGGGGCGTCTGCCTCCCGGCTGGCCCGGGATTACGAATCCTCCGGCGAGGTGGACGGCACAGCTTCTTTCGTCACCCGGAGGGCGTGGCTCGCCCTCGATCAGGTCGAGCGCAAGCTCCAGGGCAACAGGTACAAGATCCCCCGCTTCGTAGCCGAGGTGATCCTTTCGCGGAGGGAGTTCCTCGACAACGTCGACGACCTGATCGTCCGCGACGGGCTCGATCAGGCCGAGACCTACGCGCGCGCCGAGAAATACCTGAGAGAGATCGCCGCCACCCACAGCCCCTATGTGATCGATCTCGTCGCCTCGGCCATACACGCCCTGTACACCCAGGGTTACGGGGCCATTCTCTACGACCAGGAGGAGGTCCTGCGTGTCGGGGAGGAGGGCCGCTCCCACCCGGTTGTCTTCCTCCCCTCCCACCGATCCAACCTGGACCGGCTCGCACTTCAGTTCATGTTGTGGGAGAACGACTTCCCACCGAACCACACGGCGGGCGGGATCAACATGAACTTCTTTCCGATCGGCCCGTTGCTACGCCGCACCGGTGTCTTCTTCATACGCCGCAGCTTCAAAGACGACGACCTCTACAAGACGGTGTTGAGGGCCTACCTCGACTACCTGGTGGAGAAGCGGTTTCCCCTCGAGTGGTACCTGGAAGGAGGGCGATCGAGGTCGGGCCGGTTGCGTCCACCGCGCTTTGGCCTCCTCAACTACGTCGTCGACTCACTCCGACGGGGCAAGTCGGACGACGTCAGCTTGATACCCGTCTCGATCGTCTACGACCACATCCAGGACGTCCCCGACTACGCCCGGGAGGCTCAGGGAAAAGGCAAGGACCGAGAAGGACTCGTCTGGTTCATCAAATCGGTGCGGGCTTTTCGTCGTCGCTACGGCAACATCCACATTCGCTTCGGCGAACCGGTGTCGGTGGCCGCGGAGCTGGACCGGATCGAGCCCGGGGAAGAGGTCTCGATCGGGCTTCAGAAGCTCGCATTCGAGGTGATGTACCGGGTCGGTCGCGTCACACCGATCACACCCACCGCGGTCGTGTCGATCGCGCTGTTAGAGGCGCGAGGCTCGGCGAAGACCGCCGCCGAGCTCGCAGAGACCTGCAAGACCCTGGCGGAGTTCCTGGAGGCGAGGGATCTCCCGAGAACGGAGCAAGTGGACTTCGGGGACGCCGGCTTCGTGACCGGGGTCCTCGACTGGCTCGGAGAGCACTCCAACGTGTCGAGCCACGAGGCATTGGGACGGCGCGTCTTCTGGCTCGACGACGACCAGATGCTCCGTGTCTCCTACTACCGCAACGTTGTCGTGCACTTCTTCGTCCACCGTGCGATCGCCGAGATCGCGCTGACATCGGTGGAACCGGAAGAGGCTGAGAGCCTCGATGCCGTGCGGGATCGAATGCTGGCGCTGCGTGACCTTCTCAAGTTCGAGTTCTTCTTCCCGGAGAAAGAGCAGTTCCTCCGCGAGGTCAGCGATGACGTAGCCGTCGACGTGCCGGACTGGGAGAGCGTCCTCGCTTCTGGTGGGACGGCGTCTGTGGCCGCGAAGATGGGCGCCCCGGTCGCTCATTGGGCGGTACTCCCGTTCCTGGACGCCTATCGGGTTGTCGGCGACGAGCTGGAATCCCTGTCGGGCCCCTTCGACGAGAAGGAGTTTCTCGCGGATTGTTTGTCCAGGGCTCGCATGTACCGAATCGAAGAGCGACTCATATCCGGGGAGAGCGCCAGCGTCGTGCTCTTCAGGTCGGCGCTACATCTCGCGGAGAACCGGGGATTGCTGGAAGACTCACCAGGCGTTGACGAGCAACGCGCCTCCTTCGCCTCGGATCTCAGGACCGCCCGTAACCTGGCAGCAGCATCACTCAACGGCTCTCTTTGAGCCTGCGCTTGGCTTCTTCGATCATCTCCGCCGAGGTCTTTGGCTGGAATCCGATGTCGACCGGCACGACGGGCGGCTTGTCGGCCTGATCAGCCCGCTGGGCATCTTGCTCTTGCCTGTATCCCGCCAACGCCTTCTCGAGATCGGCGTCGACTCGAGTGCGACTGGGCGGAGGCTTCGGACGTGAATCGGGCTCTCGACGGGGCTGCGGCTCGGTGGGCTGGGACGAAGTCTCCCTCCTGGAGCGACGCTGAGGCACTGGCGGCGAGCCCTGAGGCAGCTCGTCTATCGGCCTTCGGCGCCGACTGCGATTCATCGAGCGACCTATGAACAACAGGATCAGCGCTGGGAGAAACAGCACGCCGACGCCTTCACCAAGGAATGAAGGCCCGACCAGGGCAATGATGATCCCAACCGTTCCGGCGGCGACCAGGACAGTTCGGATCGGGATCCTGCGACCTTCTTCTTCCATCACCCCATTCAACCAGGTCACGGCCGGGTGATGGCAACCCTCAGGCGCCATGCGGCCAGCGAAAGCAGCACAGCTGCGTAGCC
>JAWWBL010000033.1:0-17631 GCA_033720975.1 Acidimicrobiia bacterium
CACCTGCTGTTCGGCATGACACCGCCCGGTGAGTACGGCGTTCCTGAGCGTCTCGAGCATCTCCAAGGCGGCGACATCATCGATTTCGGTCCGATCTCTCTCGAGGTCATCCACACCCCTGGACACACTCCAGGTCACTGTTGTCTCTTTTACCGCGACGAAGGACTGCTCTTCTCGGGTGACCAGCTGTTTGCGGGAAGCGTGGGCAGGACCGATCTTCCCGGCGGATCTTGGAAGGATCTGATGACATCGATGCGCCGATGTGTGATGACCCTCGATGACGAAGTCCGCGTTCTGCCTGGTCATGGACCCGAGACCACCATTGGACGCGAGAGGAGAACGAATCCATTTCGGATGGAGTGGGCCCGGGATTGACGCAGTCCCCCGGTAACCTGCGGCCGCCATGAGCTTCCAGCCTCCGAGAGGCACCGACGACATCCTTCCTCCCGAGTCCGAGGCGTGGCGGCGTGCCCTGGCCATATGGGACGAATGGGCCAGGCTCTACGGGTTTCCGCTGGTGATGACGCCGATCTTTGAGTCGACAGACCTGTTCGAGCGGGGTGTTGGCGACACGACGGAAATGGTCACCAAGCAGATGTACACATTCGAAGATCAAGGCGGCCGCAGCCTCACGCTGCGACCCGAGGGGACTGCCGGAGTGGTGAGGGCGTACATCGGCGCGGGCAGCCCAGGGGTCTGGAAGGGCGCCTATTCGGGACCGTTCTTCAGATATGAGCGCCCTCAGGGTGCAAGGCGTCGCCAGTTTTGGCAGGTAGGAGTGGAATATCTCGACGTTGAAAGCCCCCGTGCCGACGCCGAGGTCATCGAGCTTGCCCACCGTTACCTGAGCGAGGTCGGCGTCCAAGGGTTGGAGCTTCTCCTCAACAGCCTCGGTGACCGAAAGTGCCGTCCCGGCTACGTGGAGGTGCTCCGTGGCTACCTGCGGGATCGCTCATCCGACCTGAGTGAGCAGGGAGTGGAGCTGATCGAACAGAATCCGCTCCGAGTCCTGGACTCGAAGGCCGACGGCCCAAAGCTGACCGACGCCCCGAGATCCGCCGATCATCTCTGTGATGCCTGTGCTGAGCACTACGCCACCACCAAGGCCCTTCTCTCCGACTTGGGCGTTCCGTACACCGAAGACCCCACGCTCGTGCGCGGGCTCGACTACTACACCCGGACGACATTCGAGTACGTCAGCAATGATCTCGACGCATCTCAGAACGCCGTCGGCGGAGGAGGGCGCTACGACGGACTGTCGGAGAGCCTGGGTGGCCCGCCCGTGCCCGGCGTGGGCTTCGCCCTTGGGCTCGACAGAATCGTTCTGTCAACGGAGGCTCCGGTCGGCTCGGGCATCGACGCCTACCTCGTGTCTGAAGCAGGACCGGATGACGCACTCCGGATCGCATCGCGGCTTCGTGATGCCGGCCTGGCGATCGACTTCGACACCGAGGGCCGGTCGGTGAAGGCCCAGTTCAGGGCGGCGCGCCGCAGCGGATCGGACATCACCTTGGTCTGGAAAGGCTCGGGGCGCGTCGACGTCCAGTCCGAGGGTGATCGGCTCGAGCTAGAGGTCGAGGATGTTCCCGGTTGGTTCAAGGAGCGGAGCGGATGAAGACTCACGGAGCCGGTGAGATAAGCAAGGAGGATGTCGGCGAGCTGGTGACGGTGGCCGGATGGGTGCAGAAGCGGCGTGATCATGGCGGTATAGCGTTTATCGACCTGCGGGACGCATCGGGGCTGGTACAGGTGGTCGCGGACCCTGCGGATCACCCTCAGGTCACCGAGTTGAAGATGGAGTACTGCATCCGGGTCAGCGGTACCGTGCGCACCCGGCCGGAGGGAACCGAGAATCCCGACCTGGCCACGGGGCTGTTCGAGATTGGCGCCTCCGAGCTCGAAGTCTTGTCGCCCGCAAAGACACTCCCGTTCATGATCGACGACCGGGTCGACGTGGAGGAGACCGTCAGGCTGCGGCACCGGTACCTCGACCTGAGGAGACCGCGCATGGCCGCGAATCTCCGGGCCCGTTCCAAAGCCACGGCCGCCATCCGGAGAACTCTCGATGACCAGGGTTTTCTCGAGGTGGAGACCCCGACACTGATCGGGTCGACGCCTGAGGGAGCACGGGACATGCTGGTGCCGTCACGGCTGCGTCAGGGGGAGTTCTTCGCTCTTCCCCAGTCGCCACAACTGTTCAAGCAGATCCTGATGATCTCGGGTGTCGAGAGATACTTTCAGATCGCTCGCTGTTACCGGGACGAGGATTTCCGCGCCGATCGCCAGGTCGAGTTCACCCAACTCGACCTCGAAGGCTCTTTCTGGGACGTCGATGAAGTCCTGACGACGATCGAGTCGGTCTTGACCGCTGTAGTGAGCGAGTTGAGGGGGACCGAAATTCGTCGTCCCTTCCCCAGGCTCACCTGGCGGGAGGCAATGGACCGCTACGGCTCGGACAAGCCCGACATCCGGTTTGGCATGGAGATCATCGACCTGTCAACGGTCTTCGCGGATACCGGCTTCGGAGTGTTCCAAAGTGCTTTGGGGAGTGGTGGCACCGTGAGGGGCATCAACGCAGGAGCGATCGACTGGTCTCGGAGCCGCGCCGACGCAATGACCGAACGGGCAAAGGAGCTCGGGGCGAAGGGTCTGGTCTGGATGGTGGTGGAGGACGACGGCTCGGTCCGGTCACCGGTGGCCAAATTCCTCGGAGCCGGAGAGATCGCAGGGCTGCTGGACGCAATGGAGGCCGTTTCCGGAGATGTCCTGCTTCTTGCCGCCGATAACTGGAAGACCGCCGTAGGAGTGCTGGGTGCTATGCGACTCGATCTGGGTCGGCCGGCTCGCCACGACGAGCTCGCTTTTCTCTGGGTGGTCGATTTCCCCCTCTTCGAGGAAGAGGAGGACGGCACGATCACCTTTTCCCACCACCCGTTCACGTCGCCGGTCTCGATCGACGAGATGAGAGAGAATCCCCGGGAAGCGATCTCGAAGGCATACGATGCCGTGCTCAACGGGGTGGAGTTGGGTAGCGGCTCGATCAGGATCCACGACCCGGAGACCCAGCGTCAGGTCTTCGAGATCCTCGGCATCGATGCTGAGACGGCTCAGAGGAGATTCGGCTGGTTTCTCGAGGCATTGCAGTTCGGCACGCCTCCCCACGGTGGCTTTGCCTTCGGGGTGGACCGTCTAGTAATGGTCATTCAGAACGAGTCCTCGATTCGCGAGGTCATTCCATTCCCCAAGACGCAGACCGGGAGCGATCCGATGACCGGCGCACCGACCTGGGTAGAAGACTCTCAATTGGACGAGTTGGGAATCGAACTGACACCTCAAGCGCGTAGCCGAAGGGAAGAGAGCTCGCCTGATAACTCATCTCTGAATCAGCCCGGCCATCGTTAACCTCGCCCAACAGTGAACAGCAACCAGATCCGCAAGGCATTCATCGAGTTCTTCGTCGGGCTTGAGCACGAGCTTCGCCCGTCAGCGTCACTGATTCCTGTCGACCCCACATTGCTGCTCACCAACGCCGGGATGGTCCCTTTCAAACCTTATTTCCTCGGTGAGGAAGATCCCCCTTGGGATCGCGCCGTCTCGGTCCAGAAGTGCGCCCGCACGGTGGACATCGACATCATCGGCACCACCCAGCGTCACCTTTCGTTCTTCGAGATGCTCGGCAATTTCAGTTTCGGTGACTATTTCAAAGAGAAGGCGATCCCATGGGGTTACGAGTTCGTCACTGAGACTCTGGGTCTAGACGCGGACCTCCTCTGGTACACGGTGCACGATGATGACGACGAGGCGGCAGAGATCTGGGTCGACGGCGTCGGGGTTCCACCGGATCGGGTGCAAAAAGGGGGACGGGACAACTTCTGGCAGATGGGGGTGCCCGGTCCCTGTGGCCCGAGCTCGGAGATCTTCTTCGACCGGGGACCCGAGTTCGGTAAGCAGGGCGGCCCGGTCGGCGGGGACGAGGATCGCTACATGGAGATTTGGAACTTGGTGTTCATGCAGAACATCCAGAACGAGCCTTATGAGGTGGTCGGAGACCTCCCTGCCAAGAACATAGATACCGGGATGGGTCTGGACCGAGTTGCCTGCGTCATGCAACGGGTCGATTCGGTGTTCAACATCGATACGACCGGAGAAGTCTTGCGCACAGCGGAAGGTTTGACCGGCTTGAGCTACGGATCGAACGAACGATCGGACGTATCCCTGCGAATCCTGGCCGACCACGGAAGGACCGTGACCTTCCTCATCGCTGATGGAGTCGTTCCCTCCAATGACGGGCGTGGTTACGTCTTGCGTCGTGTGTTGCGAAGAGCGGTGCGACACGCCTGGCAGCATGGCGGCTCTCGCCTCGTCGTGCCCGAGCTCGTATCCACGACCATCGACGTCATGGGCGACGCATATCGCGACCTTGTCGAAAAGAGCGACTTCATAATCGACGTCGTCACCAGGGAAGAGGAGAAGTTCCGCCGCACTCTGGAGTCGGGTCATCAGCTGCTCGACACCGAGCTGTCCGAAGGAGTCTCCAGGCTGACCGGGTCCACGGTATTCAAGCTGCATGACACCTACGGTTTCCCCATCGACCTCACGCGAGAGATCGCAGCCGAGCGGGGTGTCGAGGTCGACATCGAAGGTTTCGAGACGGAGATGGAGGAGCAGCGAAGTCGGGCACGTGCCGCCTGGCGAGGCGCCGATGCAGCTGAAGCTGCCGAGGTGTATCGGAAGCTCATCGATGCTCATGGCCTCACGGAGTTTGTTGGCTACGACTTCGAGGCATCGGACGGCGTGATCCTGTCGATGATCCGGGACGGGGAGACGGTTGAGAAGGCTGAGAAAGGCGCGGAGGTGGAGCTGTTTTTGGACAAGAGCCCCTTCTACGCGGAAGCCGGGGGCCAGATTGGAGACACCGGCCGAGTCGAGACCGATACCGGCGTCGGTGTGGTGGTCGACACACACCACGCCATCCAGGGCCTCCACGGACATCGGGTCAAGGTGACCGGCGGCCATATCGCAGTCGGCCAACCGGTTCGCAGCGCAATAGACAGCCCACGACGGGAGGCGATACGAAAGAGCCACACCGGCACACATGTCCTCCACTGGGCACTGCGTGACGTGCTGGGGGACCACGCGAACCAGGCCGGCTCACTGGTCGAGCCGGGCCGAATCAGGTTCGACTTCTCACACTTCTCGCAGTTGGCCGCGGACGAGCTGGCTCAAGTGGAGGAACAGGTCAACGATCGCCTGATAGCCAACCACTCGGTTCACACCACCGTGACAACAAAGGAGGAAGCCGAGAAGATGGGGGCCATCGCGTTCTTTGGTGACAAATACGGTGATGTGGTCAGGGTCGTCAAAGTCGGAGATTTCTCGACCGAGTTCTGTGGTGGGACACACACCCGGACGGCCGGGCAGGTTGGGCCGCTCCTATTGACGTCTGAGTCCTCGATCGGGTCCAACCTCCGTCGTGTCGAGGCTCTCACCGGATCGGCTGCATATTCAGAGATCGTCGAGATGCGTTCCAGGCTCGATGATCTGTCCTCCTTGCTGCGCTCGAATCCCGCGGAGCTGGCAAAAAGGGTCGAGCAACTGGTGGAGAAGGCCGGGGTAATGGAGAAGGAACTTCAAGCGATCGCCTCCCAGCGGCGTGTCGAGATCGCACAGAACCTGGCTTCTGGAGCCAGACAAGTGGGCGAATCGAAACTCGTCGTCTCGGAGATCTCCGGCGATGGAAACGAATTGCGTCAGGTTGCACTCGCCGTCAGGGACCGTCTCGGTGCTCCCGGCGTCGTCGTTCTCGGCTCTGCCCACGAAGGCAAGGGAGCTTTGGTCGGGCTCGTCACCACGGATCTCGTTGAGAAGGGAGTATCTGCGTCGGAGCTCATTGCGGGAGCATCCCGTGAGCTGGGAGGGGGAGGCTCACAAGACCCGGAGCTGGCGCAAGCGGGCGGTCCGGCAGGGTCCAAGCTGGCCGAAGCCCTGGAGCTTGCCACCCGGGAGGCGGAGGAGGCGCTGGCCCGTCAGTGACCCGCTACCTGGGCGTCGACTACGGAACCAAGCGCGTCGGGCTCGCCATTTCCGACGGGCTGGGGATAACTGCCAGGCCACTGGAAGTAGTCGATCCCAAGAGAGCGGTAGCCAGGATCGCAGAAATCCACTCCGAGTACGACCTCCAGGCGATCGTTGTTGGGCTCCCTACAAGCCTCGGTGGCGGGGAGGGCAAGTCGGCCGAGGCAGCAAGGAACTTCGGTGATCAACTCGCCTCCCGGCTGGCACTCGAGGTGGTTTACATAGATGAGCGCTTCACGACCAACATCGCCGAGAGTGCCCTACTGGAATCGGGTGTGAAACGACGGAGACGGCGTGACACCGTTGACAAGGTGGCAGCTGCCATCATCCTTCAGGGATATCTCGATACGCGGCGACGCGGCGGGAACTAGTTGTCCGTCTTCAGCGTCGAACCCCCTGACCCTATATGACATTCGAACCGATACCAGATCGTCCAGCCTGGTCCCGAGCCGCCCGCGCTCTGACTGCAATCGCCCTGGTGGTCTTGGCGGGCTTTGCCGTCGTGGGTGGTGCCTCGTATCTCGGTCGGACGGTTGGCGAGTCGATTGCCTCGGACCCCGGGGAGGTCCCGATCGTCGTCGAGCCGGATCAACCGGTGACGATCGAGATACCGATAGGGATGAGCGGCCAGGACATAGGAGCGGTTCTTGCGGCCAATGGCGTCGTCAGGAGCGCTCTCGAGTTCGAGGTGGCGGTTAGAAACGTCGACGCCGCTGAGTCCTTGCAGGCGGGAACCTATTCCATGCGTACGCTGATGGATCCCGCTGAGGTGGTGGCGATGCTCGTCGCCGGCCCGGGTCCCAATGTGTACCGGGTGACGATCATCGAAGGGCTCCGTCTCGAGGAGATGCTCGTGTCATTGGCCGAGAAGACCCCCCACCAGTTCTCCGAGTTCGAGTCTGCCCTCCTCGGGGGCGAGGTCTCGACCTCACTCAGGGAGATACCGGCCAACCCGACCCTGACCGACTGGGAGGGATTGCTGTTCCCCGATACCTACGAATTCTCCCACACCGCCTCGGCGGCGTCGATTCTTCAGCGACTCGCCTCAACCATGGAACAGAGGGTGGGAAGCGTCGACTGGTCGGTTTGGAAGAATCTCGGCTACACCGAGTACGAAGGGATCGTCGTCGCTTCGCTCATCGAGGCAGAGGCGCTTTGGGACGAGGAGCGGCCGCTGGTGTCGAGTGTGATCCACAACCGTCTCGAGCTGGGCATGAAGTTGGACATCGACGCCACGGTCCTGTATGGGATGGGAACTCGGGACTACGACCTGTTCAACAACGAGTTCGACAGCCCGTACAACACCTACCTCTACGCGGGTCTGCCGCCTACACCTATTGCCGCCCCCGGCCGGGCCTCCCTCGAGGCGGCGGCCGCTCCCGCCGACACCTCGTTCTTCTACTACGTTCTGTCCACCGAGGACGGGCACCACGCCTTCGCCGAGACTCTGGAGGAGCATCTCGAGAACGTCGCCAAAGCGAGGGAAGACGGCCTCCTCGACTGATCCTGTGGGGAAGGTGGCCGTGTGAAGCGAGGGTCGTTCCGCTTCCTACTCGTCGGGAGCCCTGTGGGCCATTCTCTGTCGCCCCTGATGCACGCGGCGGCTATGGACGCGGCCGGGATCACAGGTACATACGAGGTTTTAGACACGGGGCCGGAGGGGCTGGAACGGACCGTTGAGGCCCTGCGGGTTGGCGAGCTCCAAGGCGTCAACGTGACCATGCCACTGAAGGATGCGGCTTTTCGCCTGGCCGACGAGGTTACGCCCGAAGCACGCTGCGCCCGTGCGGTGAATTCGCTTCGATTCAGGGGCGGGAAGATAGAAGGACACTCGACGGATGTGTCTGCGATGTCGGCGATAACCCGGTCCCGGTGCCATCAGGTCACAGAAGCGCTGGTTCTCGGCGGGGGCGGTGCCGCCAGGGCGGTCCTCTGTGCTCTTGGCGATGTGACGACCTATGTGTCTGCCCGAGATCGGACCCAGGCCGAATCGGCTGCCGCAGTAGCCCCGGGGACGTCTCAGCTGCCTTGGGGATCGGGAGTGGCAGGAGCGATGGTGGTCAACGCGACCCCTTTGGGCATGGGCGGCGAGGACCTGCCGGGCACCCCGGTATCAGCGGCGGGGTGCCTCGTTGATCTCTCCTACGCGTCGGGGGAGACCCCGGCCATGGCCAGGGCCAGGAGGTCCGGGATACCGGTAGTAGATGGGGTCGAGTTCTTGTCGCTGGCGGCGGCGGCTTCCCTGGCGTGGTGGACGGGGGCGCACGTAGACTCCGCGGTGATGCTCGAAGCCGCAAGAAACACTCAAGACCTCTGACCATGGCGCCGATTTGGAGACGGAAGGTCAAGGACGAAGGAGCGAAGGTGTCTCTGTCCGGGAATTTGGATTTTGTCTCCCTCGATGAAGTGCTGCGTCTCATCAACCGCTCTCATCAAGAGGGATGTGTCAATGTCGCAGGCAACGGCTTTCGTGGGCGAGTCTTCGTTGGGGGCAAGGGAGTCGACCTGGCTACCACCCACAGCGACACCGAATTGAGCCGTCACCTCGCCAACTCCGGGCTATTCGATCGCGAGACCATCTCTGGAATCGAGTCCGGCCGGGCTCCGTCGTTGGAGCTGGATGGCTCGCGCAGGGATCAGGTCGTCGAGCTTCTCCGTGAGATGACTGTCGAGAGCCTCTACCAGATCGGCCTCCATGGGGCGGACTTCGAAGTCAAGGATGGGGCAAGGGCTCCGTTCTCTACCCCGGAGCCGTTCGAGATCGAGGCCATTCTCGAAGACGCCGCGCGGCGGTCTTCGGAGTGGCAAGCCGTCAACCGGCTCGTCCCAGATCTCTCGAGACGTATTGAATTTCAACGCGACCTCGCCGGCCGCGAGTCCGTAACGATCTCATCGGAAGGTTGGACCGTCGTAACCGAAGTCGGCGCAGGCTCATCGGTCGACGAGATCGCGGATCGACTGGGTCGTACGCCGTTCTGGACGGCACGCGTTGCCGGGGAGCTGATCGATGACGCCCTTGTGCGTCTGGATGGGGAAGCGCCGGCCGAAGACGGGCCCGCCCACGAGGGATCGGCCGAAGCCGAGGACGTCGACCCTTGGCAGGACTCTTTTGGTCAAGAAGCGGGTTCGACCGAGGACGCGCAGGCCTCGGAGGCGGTCGACGAGGAGTCGGATCCTGACCGATCGTGGTGGGAGGAGCCGGGCCAGAAGGCCACACAGGCCGAGCCGGAAGACGACGGCGAAGATTCGATGTTCGGGAGGTTCGCCGCCAGGGCACAGGCTCGCGCTGAGCGTCAAGACGAGTTCGAGGACGGCTCGGAGATGGACGCCAACGACGCGGACTCGGCGACGATCACTTTCTCAGGTATCAAGCCTGCTGAAGACGACACCGAAGCCTTTCTGGAGCGGGTCTTCTCCGAGCTCGGTTCCGACGAGGAGCCCGAGGACGAGGACAACTTCGGGATGCTCCGGCGCCGCCGCCTCGGTACCAGACCCGCCGACTCGTAAGCCGGGAAGTCGGGGGCCGGGCCGCAGCACAGACCCCGAGTGATCTACCTTCAGGCCGGTGACTGGGTTGATCACCGCCGTACTTGGGGCCTTGATCGGGCTCGCCGCTCACGATCTTGCAGCTCAGGGGCTAGATGCGACCGAGCCTCTCGCGCCATTTCGCGGCACCTGTCCCCGTTGTCGCAATCGCCGAGGCTGGTTGACCCGGGCCTGTGAGAACTGCGGCCGAAGGGTTGGTCGGGAGATAGCGGTCGTCGCGACAGCCGCAGGTGTGGCGGTTGGGTTCTGGAACACGGTTGGCTTCGGCCCGACGCTCATCGCCTACATGGCGTTCCTTCTGGTTTCGATGGCGTTGTTGCTCACCGACGTCGATGAGATGCGTCTCGTTGACCGCTTGAACCTCCCCGGCACCCTGGTGGTGGTTCTAATCCTCGGAGCCGTCTCTCTTGCCCAGGGCCAGTCCCGAGAGCTGGTCCGGGCGCTGTTGGGCGGGCTTGCCTACTTTGGTGGGGCGCTGGCGGTATACGTGCTGGTCAGAGGAAGGGGCTTCGGTGGCGGCGACGTGAAAATTGCCGCGCAGCTTGGCTTGTTCACGGCGTATCTGTCATGGGGAACCCTCGGCTGGGCAGTGTTCGCCACGGCGATGCTCGGCGGGGTCATGGCGTTGGCCGCGGTGATGTTCGCTTCGGCGGGGCGAAGAACCGAGCTTCCCTACGGGCCGGCAATGATCGTTGGGGCTTGGGTCGCAATCATGCTGGCCGGAGTGGGTGCGTTCCCGATACCGCCGTAGCATCCCATCTGATGATCAGGTTTCTTACAGCCGGCGAGTCTCATGGGCCGGGCCTCGTGACCATCGTCGAGGGGCTCCCCAAGGGGCTGAGTGTTGCTGCGTCCGATTTCGAGACCGAGCTGGCGAGACGTCGGGGAGGCCATGGCAGGGGACGCCGGATGGCGGTCGAGACCGATGAGATCGAGATCCTTGCGGGTGTCAGACACGGTGCGACTCTGGGCTCTCCGGTCGCAGTGGTCGTGCGCAACGCTGAATGGGAGAAATGGGCCGACGTGATGTCCGTTGGAGGGGAGAAGTCCGGCAAGAAGATAACGCGCCCCAGGCCCGGCCACGCCGATCTCGCCGGGATGATCAAGTACGCCACCGACGATGCCAGAGACGTCCTGGAACGAGCCTCGGCAAGAGAGACCGCGGCGCGTGCCGTGGTCGGGACCCTGGCCAAGGCCCTGCTGGGCGAGGTTGGTGCGGCCGTTGTCAGTCATGTGGTGTCGATCGGAGGCGTTTGGGCCAAGGGCGAGCCGCCAGGGCCGGACGACCTGGACACGGTCGACCGGAGCGCGGTTCGCTGCTTCGATCCTGGTGCCTCGGAGCGAATGGTGGAAGCCATCGACGCTGCCGCGCAGGCGAAGGACACTCTGGGCGGGGTATTCGAGGTGCTCGCCTACGGAGTGCCGCCCGGTATCGGCTCCCATGTTCACTACGACCGGAGGTTGGACACAATCATCGCAGGCTCTCTGATGTCCATCCCCGCAATCAAGGGAGTCGAGATCGGCGACGGATTCGAGCTGGCCGACCAGCGGGGCTCAGCCGCCCACGATGAGATCGCGATCGAGGGGCGCGGTGTGGTGCGCTTGAGCAACCGTGCCGGTGGGGTTGAGGGCGGAATGAGCAACGGTGAGTCGATCCGGGCACGCGCCGCGATGAAGCCATTGTCCACTCTCATGCGCCCCTTGGCCACGGTCGACGTATCGACAGGGAAGGCGGCCAAGGCGGTTCGCGAGCGGTCGGACGTGTGCGCGGTGCCTGCGGCCGCAATAGTCGGCGAGCACATGATGGCCATAGCGCTCGCCGCTGAATACCAGCGCAAGTTTGGTGGCGACACCGTGGAGGAGTTCAGCGCCGCAGCGATCCGCTATCAGTCCTCCATCGGTCAGTCGGGGGAGACGTGAAGCTCTGGCTCATCGGGATGATGGGCACCGGAAAGACCGCAGCAGGGCGAATTGCTGCAAGCGAGCTCAACACAGCCTTTTTCGACACCGACGAGGTCGTAGCCGAGCGGATGGGTTGCTCGATTGCCCAGCTTTGGGGGTCATTGGGTGAAAGAGCTTTCCGGGATCTCGAAACCGTGGCGATGATCAGCCTGGCCGATAGCGAGGGCATCGTGGCCACAGGAGGAGGTGTGGTCCTTTCGGACCGAAACCGCGATCTCATCAGAGAGAGCGGGTCGGCGGTGTGGTTGAGGGCAAGTCCCGGGGTTCTGGCCCGACGCCTGGGAGACGGCGACGACCGGCCCTTGCTCCGCGAAGGTGTGAACAGGGAAACCATCGAGAAGCACCTACAGCAGCGAGAGCCGTTGTATCGCTCGCTCGCCGATCATGAGATAGAAACCGACGACCTCCACGTGCTCGAAGTGGCCTCCATCATTGGATCCATATGGGCGATGTGAACAACCCTTCTCGAACCGAGGTGGTCATGCGCCGAGGACTGCCGGAGCCGATCCTTCCTCCTCGGGACAGCCGCTCGATGGCGGCGATCTTGACCCAGGAGGGACCAATGTCGATCGCGGCGGATGTCGCCGGCTCGGTCAATGCCGATGGAATCACAACCGAGATCATCGTGCTGCCGGACAGGGAGGAGGCCAAGACTCTCGAGTCAGCTTCCTCCGTCTACGAGACCCTGGGTCATCTCGGCTTCCGCAGAGGCGACACTGTCGTGGGCGTGGGGGGCGGCTCCGTGACCGACGTATCGGGTTACATCGCCGGCACATGGCTGAGAGGCGTCGAGTCGGTGAATGTGCCGACGACGATGCTGGGAGCCGTTGATGCCGCCCTTGGAGGCAAGACCGGTCTCAACCTCGCCGGGAAGAACCTGGTGGGCGTCATCTGGCACCCCTCCCGGGTGATCATCGACATCGCCATGATGGAATCTCTTCCGCCCCACCTGAAGGGGGACGGGTTGGTCGAAGCCCTGAAGACCGGGCTGGTGGCGAATTCTGAGCTATCGAACCTGATCACCAGGCACGGGGTCGAGGTCGACTTGGAGAGGGTGATAACGGCATCGGTCGAGGCGAAGATGTCGATCGTGGCAGAAGACCACCGCGAGAAGGGGAGGCGGGCGATACTCAATTTCGGGCATACCATCGGCCACGCCATCGAGTTCGCCTCCAATCTCAGCCATGGGCAATCGGTGGGCTTGGGCATGATTGCCGCGGCGGCTGTCTCCGAGAAGAGGCTTGGGTTTGGGGGTCTGCCCAGTGTCATGACTGCCATCGAGTCTCTAGGCATGCCTTCGTCCATTCACGGTCTGGACACTCAGCGGCTCCTCGAGCTCCTCCAACACGACAAGAAACGAGATGAGTCCGGTCTGCGAATGGTTTTGCTCCGTGACATCGGGGCGCCAGTCATCTCGAGTGTTGACGAATCCGACCTAGAGCTGGCCCTGGCTTCGATTGGGTTGTGAGCGGGGTACCGTCTCGGCCGCGATGATCAGCACCAACGATGTCCGTCCTGGAATGGCCCTGGAGCTCGACGACGGGCTGTTCTCGATCGTCGAATATCAGCACGTGAAGCCGGGCAAGGGTAAGGCATTCGTCAGGATGAAGCTGAAGAAGCTCGACACCGGCCAGGTCTTGGACCGGACTTTCCGCGCCGACGAGAACGTCCAGCAAGCCATCATCGACCGCAGCGACCACCAATATCTCTACACCGATGACCTCGGGTCACATTTCATGAACCTGGCGGATTACGGCCAGATCGTGCTCTCGGCCGAGGACGTGGGCGCTGCGGCGGGCTATCTCGTCGAGGGAATGACCGTGAGCCTCTCGATGTATCAGGGGACCGCGATCGGAGTGGAGCTCCCCGCTGCCGTGGAGCTGGAGGTGACCTATGCGGAACCGGCGGTCAAAGGTGATACCAGGACCAGTGCCACCAAGACGGTCGAGCTCGAGACGGGTATCGAGGCACAGGTCCCTTTGTTCGTCGAGCAAGGTGATCGAGTGAAGATCGACACCCGCACCGGGGCATACCTGACGAGGGTATGACCGAGAATCAGGGCGAGCCTCGTGACCTCGCGCTCGAATACCTGTACGCAACTGAGACGCACGCACAAGATGCTCCGACACCACCGGGCCGAGCGGGGAGACTCGCCGATGGTGTGCTTGCCGAATTGGAGGACCTAGACAACGCGATAGCCGCCGTTTCCGAGCATTGGAGCGTTGCCCGAATGCCGGCCGTGGACCGGAACATCCTTCGCATCGGCTTGTACGAGTTGAGGCACGAGCCCGGTGTTCCCACGGCCGTGATCCTGTCGGAGGCAGTGAGGATGGCGGAGACCTACTCCACCGAACGGTCCTCATCGTTTGTCAACGGGATACTGGGGACGTTGGCCAAGAACGTCCGCGACGGATGAGCTAGACCGCGGCGTCAGTCGCGGTTATGGTCGCCGTCGACCTTTAAAGACGGTCCAGTGAGGCCGGGAAGGAGAGCGATGGGGGCAACCCCAAACCCACCTGAGGCGACCACGTGCCGCAGGTGATGAACGGCGAAGACATCGGCAGAGCTCTCCGCCGCATGGCCCATGAGGTGATTGAGAGACACCGCGGGGCTCGCGACCTTCTCGTGGTCGGCATCCACACGAGAGGCGTTCATCTCGCCCGCGAGCTGGCTTCGAACATCTCACGCTTCGAGAACTGCTCCGTTGATGTTGGGGAGCTCGACATCGGGCTGTATCGCGACGACCTCGACCTGCGAACGGACATCGAGCCCAAGTCGACCGACATACCTGTGGAGCTCAGCTCACGCCACGTGGTGATCGTCGATGACGTCTTGTACACGGGTCGAACGGTCCGCGCCGCGCTCGACGCGCTTGCCGACATCGGGAGGGCTCTGACCACCGAGTTGGCCGTACTCATCGATCGGGGTCATCGCGAACTTCCGATTCGCGCCGACTACGTGGGCAAGAACCTTCCCACATCGCGCGGGGAAGTCGTAAGGGTCCGACTGGCGCCTGTCGACGGCGAGAACGGGGTCTGGGTCGAGAGGGTGGAGGCGGCATGAAGACGTTCACATCGATCCGTGGGCTGGGAAGAGAAGAGTTGTCGATGCTGATCGACTCGGCCATGGAGGGTCCCCGCCGCAGCGACGAATTGTCCGGCTCCATGGTCGGGCTGATGTTCTTCGAGAACTCCACCCGCACCCGGGTCTCGTTCCAGCTCGCCGCTCACCGCCTCGGGGCCGATGTGATCACCTTCGATCCGGAGGCTTCTTCGACCGCGAAGGGCGAAACGCTTCGTGACACTGTGGCGACTGTGTCGGCGATTGGGTGCGACGTCTTCGTCGTACGGCACAAGGACGAAGGGGTCCCCGATCTGGTTCACGAGTGGACCGGCAAGCCAGTCGTCAATGCCGGGGACGGCGCGAGAGAGCATCCGACTCAGGCCCTGGTCGATGCGGTGACTCTGACCTCCCATTTTGGGTCCGTCGATGGCTTGCGGATCGGGGTCGTTGGCGACGTTGCCCACAGCCGTGTCGTCGGAAGCCTAATCCACGCCCTCCCGACACTCGGAGCAAGCCTCGGTCTGATAGGACCCGAGGAGCTTCTCCCGACTCCGAAGCCGCATGGAGTGACGACCTCTTCCGACCTCGACGCAGCGCTCCCCGGCCTGGATGTGGTCTATCTGCTACGGGTACAGAGGGAGCGGGGGGCTCGCACGTCTTCGAGCTACGAATCCAGATTTCAGATGACGACGGAGAGAGCGGCGTCGATGGCGGACGGAGCGGTGATCATGCATCCTGGGCCGATCAACCGAGGAGTTGAACTCGTCGACGAAGTCGCCGACGGCCCTCGATCATTGATTCTCGACCAAGTCGCCTGGGGGGTTCCGGTGCGAATGGCCGTGCTACGTGCCCTGTCAGGGGGTACCCGGTGATTTTGATCAAGGGAGGCACAGTCCTCACCGAGGAGGGTCTGATCGGGTGCGACGTTGCTGTCGACGGCTCCAGCGTCGTAGCCATGGGACCCGGACTGGCCGATCCCGGAGGCATCGTCGTGGATGCCTCGGGCTCGTTGGTCGGGCCCGGTTTCGTGGACCTCCATGCCCACTTCCGTGAGCCGGGGGAGACCTGGAAAGAGGACATCCACTCGGGGTCGAGAGCGGCGGCAGCAGGTGGTTTCACGGCAGCCGTCGTCATGCCCAACACCGTTCCAGCCATTGACGATCCCGAGTTGGCGCTGAGTCTTGCCGCAGGTGCCAAAGACGTTGGGTTGATCGATGCCGTGGCGGCCGCCGCAATCACCAGGTCCCGAGCCGGCGAGGAGCTGAGCGATCTGGAATCCCTCCACGCCGCCGGCGTGAGGATCTTCACCGACGATGGTGATTGCCTCGAGTCTGACCGCCTCATGAGGCGCGCCATGGAAGTCCTCGCTGGCCTGCCCGGCGCGGTTGTCGCCCAACACGCCGAAGACACCTCAAAGGGCAGAGATGGCCACATACACCAGGGGGACGTGTCGGTATCACTGGGAGTTCATGCCATACCCGCGGCGGCAGAGACAGCGATCGTCGCCAGAGACCTCGCTTTCGTCGAGGAGACAGGTGTTTCCTACCACTGCCAGCACGTCTCGGCAGCAGGGACTGTGGACCTGATCAGAGCGGCGAAGACGAAGGGTCTTCCGGTGACGGCTGAGGTGACGCCGCATCACCTCACTTTTGCCGATGACTCGGTTGCCGATCTCGATACGAACTTCAAGATGTACCCCCCGCTCCGCAGCGACACCGACCGCGAGGCGCTGCGAGCCGGCCTGAGGGACCGAACGATCGATGTCGTGGCTACAGACCACGCGCCCCACACAGTGGAAGAGAAGGACGTCCCGTTCCCCGAGGCTCCTCGCGGAGTCATCGGCCTCGAGACCGCGGCATCGGCCGTCTTCGAGGTCTACCGGGATCCGCTGCTCCTGTTTGAGGTGCTGAGCACCGCCCCGGCTGCAATCGCCGGATTTGCCCGACAGGGCCGGCATGTAGAGGTTGGGGGTCCGGCCAACCTGGTGGTGTTCGACCCCTCGGCGTCTTGGGTAGCCGACCAATTCCAGTCGAAATCGGCAAACAGCCCCTATGCGGGAAGAGAGATGAAAGGACGAGTCATCGCAACCATCTACGAAGGACGACTGACCCACGCGTTGGAGGTCACCTCATGACAGCCAACCCACCCGGAATCCTGGCAACTGCCGACGGCGAGGTCTTCAAGGGGAGATTGGTCGGAGCACCAGGCCTGGCAACGGGCGAGGCAGTGTTCAACACCTCGATGACTGGATATCAGGAGATTCTCACCGACCCGTCATATGCAGGACAGATAGTCGTCATGACCTCCTCGCACATCGGCAACTACGGCGTGGCACCGTCCGACGACCAGGCGGCTGGGCCGGCTGCCGCCGGTTTTGTGATCCGCTCCATCTCGAGGAGGGAGTCCAACTGGCGGGCGGAGGGCTCACTCGGAGACTATCTCCGCAACGCGGGCGTGATTGCCCTGGCCGACGTCGACACCCGGAGGCTCACCCGGCATCTGAGGGACAGAGGAGCTATGCCCGTCGCCATGGGGTCGGATGTCAACACCAGAGATGTCGTCGAGGCGGCACAGAATGCCCCACGCATGGAGGGTCAGGACCTCGCATCGAGGGTTACGACCAGCGAGCCTTATCGCCTTTCGGCGGAGGGCGCTTGCAAGGGCCTCGTGATTGCACTTGATCTGGGGATCAAGAGGGACATAACAGCCAATCTGACCCGGCGCGGGTTTGACGTCGAAGTGGTGCCCGCGGGTACGACGGCCGATGTAATCCTCGAAATGAGGCCCAATGGAGTCTTCCTATCGAATGGTCCTGGCGATCCCGAGCCCCTCGCCGGCCCCATCGAGACGGTGCGAGGGATCCTCGGCCAAGTGCCGTTGTTCGGAATATGCCTGGGACATCAAGTGCTGGGGCTCGCCGTGGGTGCGAGCACCTACAAGCTTCCCTTCGGTCATCACGGCGGGAATCATCCCGTCCGCCGCTTC
>JAWWBL010000034.1:0-17520 GCA_033720975.1 Acidimicrobiia bacterium
AGCAGTCATCACGATGGCTGCAAGGGTCGGTGCCGGCATCTGCCCTATGACGTCGGGGAAGGCGATCATCAGAACCACAACACCTCCCGCTGCAACCAACCCTGTGACCTGCGTCTTGGATCCAACCGCCATGGCTACGGCGGTTCGTGACGAGGACGCGCTGGTGGCGAAACCCTGGAACACTCCAGAAAGGAGATTGGCCGCGCCCAGCGCCTTGATCTCACTGTTGGGATCGACCTGTCCTCCGCCTTTCATGGCCGTCGCGGTCGAGAGGGCTCCCGTATCCGCAAACGACACGAGAGCGACCGCCACCGCGCCCAACAGGAGCGCCGGGAACTCCTCGAAGCCCGATGAAGGGAACGTGAGTGCTGGCAGGCCGGAGGGAATGTCTCCGACCGTGTCCACTGCCACCCCGAAGAAGACAACGACGGCGATCGACAGTGCCGCAGCCACCACCACACCCGGCCGCAGCCGTGAGAGTCGATTGAGGAGAAGAATCACGGTGACACCACCGCCGGCCACGGCCACCGCGGAAAGGCTGGTTTGCCCTTCGGTGATGCCTCGCACCGAGTCGGCGATCAACGCAAACGGAGACCCGACGTCTACCGAGAAGCCCAGGGCCTTCGGCACCTGGGAGACGAAAATGAGCACGGCGATGCCGTTCAGGTAGCCGATCCGGATGGGCTTGGACAGCAGTTCGGTGACGACGCCGAGTCGCAGATACCCTGCGGCGATGCACACCAGTCCCGCCAGGAGGCTGAGCATCGAGGCATAAGCGACCGCCGATGATTGGTCACCGATGGCCAGAGGAAGCACGACTGCGGCAATCACGGGGGCGAGGGAAGAATCGGGGCCCAGGACCAAGCGACGGTTGGGACCGAATAGGGAATACCCAACCAACGCAGCGATGGTCGTGTAGATGCCTGTCACTGCAGGAAGCCCGGTCAGCTCGGCGTATGCCATCCCCTGGGGGAGCAACATCGTGGCCAGCACCACGCCGGTGACCAGATCGGGCCTGAGATAGCTCCGCCGATATGACCGCAGCGTGGCAACGATCGGAAGCTTTTCGAGAACTGTGGTGATGGGTCGCCCTTCTGAACGCCAGAAGATACCGACCCGGACGCCTCCCCCTGCAAACCTCAGGTAGGTAGCGCCCTATACGGGCGCTAACCGCCTCAAGAAAGAGGGATCAGCCCAGCGGATCCTCGTCGGAGGTCTGCTCGAACACTCTCTTCGCCTTCCCCAGCTCTGATCGAGGCACGCTTCCCGGCGGTCCCACTTGGACCTGGGTGCGGAGCCTTACGGTCTCCATGAGCTTGGCCTGGAGCCTCGCCGAGATCTCGTCAGCCCTCTCCACCAGGCCCTCGTCGGCGAGTTCGACCCTGGCAATCAATTCGGGCAGCTTGGTCCGGCGGTCGACGATGATGGCGTAATTGGGGCCCAAGGCGGCGTCGCCCATCAGCACCGACTCGATGGTGCGCGGATAGACGTTTATCCCCCTGATGATCAACATGTCGTCCGCCCTGCCCTCGATCCTGGAAATGCGCCGGCTGGTGCGACCACAGGGGCAGGATTCCTCCAAGAAGCGGGTGATGTCCCGGGTTCGGTAGCGGATGACCGGCTGGGCCTGCTTGGTGAGAGTCGTGAGAACCAGTTCACCCCGCTCGCCTGGAGGGACGGGTTCCCCGGAATCGGGATCGACGATCTCGGGGTAGAAGTGGTCCTCGAAGACGTGCAGGCCGCCCTTGTTCTCCAGGCATTCCGCTGCCACACCGGGCCCGATGATCTCCGAAAGCCCGTAGATGTCACAGGCTGAGTACCCACCGCCCCAGGCATCTTCGATCTTCGCCCTCAGCTCCTTGGACCACGGCTCGGCACCGTGGATTCCCCATCGAAGCGAGATCTCGTCTTTCAAGCCCATCTCCACAGCCCGCTCGGCGAGGATCAACGAGAACGAAGGGGTGGCGGCCAGCCCGGTGGCCCCGACGTCGGCCATGAGTTGCACCTGGAATCCTGGGTTGCCTCCCGATGCAGGCACCGCGATGGCACCAAGTTCCTCGACCCCGTAGTGCAGCCCGAGCCCACCTGTGAACAGGCCGTATCCGTATGCGATGTGAACCGTGTCCTCGGCTGTGGCGCCGACAGCGGAAAGAGACCGGGCGTTGACCTCGGCGAACATGTGGATGTCCGCCTCTGTGTAGGCAACGATCGTTGGCTTGCCCGACGTCCCGGAGGATGCGTGCACCCGCACGACATCCGACTTCGGTACCGCCAACATTCCAAAGGGAAAGGTGTCTCTGAACTCCTGCTTCTCGGTGAAGGGGAGCAGTGCAATTTCATCAACAGTGTCGACCGGTCCGACCGACCCCAACTTGGTCTGCCAGTACTCGGAGTCGTGCGCCGACAGACGTTGGACGAGGGACACGAGACGTTCGGATTGGAGTCGCCGTAGCTCAGCCTTCTCGATGGTCTCCATCGCGCGCATGTGCATGAACCTGGCGATCCTATCCGGGCCCGACTGAACCAAATCAGCAGGAACTTCGTATTCATACATAGCCGCGGAGAAGGAGCGACATGCGGAAGAGGATCAGCGTCATCGCCGCGATCGTGGCGGCCAGCCTGGCCCTGTCACTGCCGGCCTTGGCCCACGACGGCGGGCCGTGCAATGACAGTGGCGAGCCCGGTAACTCGGACTACGCCCAGCACCACATCGTGCCATTGGCGAAAGATGGCATCATCGGAAAGGGCCACAAGCCTGGGGCGCACCAGGGCTTCTCGGTCTGCCGCTGAGGGTGTGACCGGGGCCACGAACACACCCACTTGAGAACAAGAAAAGAGGGAGCGGCCAATTGGCCGCTCCCTCTCGAATCGAATGGACTTCTAGTTGGTCAGGAGGTCCACTCCTCGACCTTGCGCTCGATGGACTCGAGGCTCTCGCCCGTCTTCATCTTGACGGCGCCCACAAACTGGTCCCAGTTACCGCGGGCCATCTCGAGCTCCTGGTCGGTGAGGTCACCCCACGCGGCGCGGGCCTTCCCCTTGAACTTGTCCCATGCGCCTTCGACGCGAAGCCTCTCGGTGTAATCAGTAGCTGTAGTAGTGCGCTCCATTTCATCCTCCTTGGGGGTGGTTGCGCTGTATATCCCGTCCTTACCCGGCGCCACCGTCCCTCAAACACCCGCTTGACCAAGGCCTCGCCCGCCGATCAGGCTCATGCTGTCATCGATCAGCAGGCTCCGATCGCTGCTCGGCCCACAACAGCGAGAACATGACCGTTGCGGACACGAGATGAAAGACGATGAGCTGGGTGATCGAGTTGCGGGACGCCTCATCGAAAGCGAAATAGCCATCGAAGCCCACATACATCACCATTTGGGATCCGGCAGCCAGGAAGAACAGGACCAATCCCCAATTTCGCCCGGTCCATAGGCCGATGACAATCGCACTGTCAACGACGAGAAAGATCACATCGAGAACGGTGAAGACCGCCACCCGGTCGCCGGGGACTGGAGGCCCGAGCCCAACGAGATTGGCCGCGTGCACCAGCGCACCGTATGCATAGAAAACGGCCACGAACCGCCGAAACACCAGGTACATCTGACGATCGAGAATAGGCACGGGACACGGACCGACCTCGAACTGCGGAGCCACCTTCGAGCCGCTTGATTTCGGCCCCTTGGGAGGGGGTCTGCTGAGGATCGCTCGCAACGGTCTCTGTTCCATACAATGGCGTGAGGAGAGAGCATGGCCCTCCACATCCCGAGGACGCTCCGGTCTGCACGGTCGACCTGAAGAAGGTCTGCTCCGTCAAAAGAGTCGTCGGCGATCCTCTGGCGAGGCAGGACTCGCCGTCAAGCGCCGGGCAGACTCCCGATTACTCGAGGAGCTGGGGTTCGTCGGGCGGGGGTGGCCGCAAGTGCGCCTCTTTTATTGTTCGGGCGCACGCGTTCCAGCGGAGGATGGCGTCGTCATTGCCTTCGGGCCTCAATGACTCTGCCTTCTCGAAGTGGTCCATCGCCTCGGAAAGGGCTTGGTATGCCATGGCCGCCCCGGCGGGTCGGCTCAGGGCTGCGCGGCCAACACGTTCGGCGATGATCCCCGCGTAGTAGTGCCGTTGGTACTCGTCGTCGATCTGGGAGGCGTACCGCCGGGCTTCGTTGGCAGATGCACCGCTCGCTGCAAACTCGTCGGTCATGGCCAGCACGAGCGTCACCAGGGCTCGTCGATTGTCAGGGTCGATCTCCAGCACATCGAAGCAGATGCTTTGGGCAAGTCTTGGTTGGTTGAGCAGCCGATAGTGCTCCGCTCGCGCAACCGCCGGCTCGAGACCGGTGGGTGTGATCTTCTTGAGCTCGAGTTCGTCGCTCATGACTCCTCCGACACTACAGACGCAGTGCTCCAAGTCCGGCTAGGACGGTTCCACCGATGGCCAACCCGTAAAAGAGCCACGCCTGGTTTCCCAGCCGTCGCAGACCCAGATCGACCAACGCATAGCGGAACCGATGCGCCCAATGGAACAAGAACAGAAAGCACAGCCCGACGAGAACGATGCGACTGACGGGGTTGCGGAGGAGTTCGGCCAGGTTGGCCTCGCTCACCCAACCGGCCGGCACGGCGATACCGCTGATGATGACCATTGCGGGCAGCAGCATCGCCGACGCGGTACCTCCGGCAGCGAAAAGCAGCCAGAACAAGGGAGCAGTTCGATCGGGCGCGCTGTTCATCCGATCACCAGCCACAGGACGACCGCCGTCACGATCAGGAACAATGTGCCGTTGTACCCCGCGATCAGGTCGGGCTCGACGCGCTCATCGTCCCTCCAGACAACCAGGACCTTCGGGGTGAGGGCGATCCAAGTGCCGGTGTGGTAGAGCGCAAGAATCAAGAGAACCGCGTGCAACCAAACGCTCAGCGGTGTCCTGAGAAAGTCGAAGAACCCCGGAGATGATGCACCAGCGGCCGTGGCGAAGAGGGCCCACACCATGAGCCCGGTGTAGGCCAGAACGGCGAGACTGGTCAGCTCCCGCACCATGAATTGAAAGTATGTAGCTCTCCGCAGCCACCAGAAGCGGGGCAGGCGCGTGTGCCACTCCCTAGTCACGTTTCGACCCTCTCGGCATCACGAACGACTTGGCCCAGTCCAGGGCGTATGAGAGCTTGAGCATCTGGATGGCGCCCGCTGGGTCGACGTCCTTGGGGCAGACTTCGGTACATGCGCCAACATACGTGCACTCCCAGATACCTTCGTGTGCGGTCACGACGTCGGCGCGCTGTGACTGCCCCTCATCGCGGGAGTCGAGGTTGTAGCGCTCGGCGAGAGCCAGAGCTGCCGGTCCGGTGAAGGTCGAGTCGAGCCCGTACACAGGGCACGCCGAGTAACACAGCATGCAATTGATACACATGCTGAACCGCTTGTAGCGAGCCACCTGACCCGGAGTCTGGCGGTACTCCCCGTCTTCGGGACCGGCCTCCTCCTCACGTATCAGCCATGGCGAAACCGTGGGCAGTTTCTCCATGAAGTCATCCATGTTGATCACCAGGTCACGAACCACAGGGAAATGGGTGAGGGGCTCGATCTTGATCGTGTCGGTGTCGTAGTCGCGGACAAACGTCTCGCAGGTCAGTTTTGCCTCGCCGTTGACCATCATCCCGCAGCTTCCGCAGATCCCCATCCGGCATGACCAGCGAAAACTGAGGGTCGGGTCGTGCTGGTCTTTGACGTGGTTCAGGGCATCGAGAACAACCCAGTCGTCCCGATAGCTGATCTCATAGCGTTGGAACCGAGGCTCATCTTCGCTGTCGGGCAGATAGCGGAAGACTTCGAGGATGTGGTCAGGCACTTCCGTAGACCCTCTCCCCAGGGGGCCATCGGGTGATCGTCACGTCCTTGTAGGCGATCCGAGGCTCCTCCTCTCCGCGGTAGGCAAGGGAATGCTTCAGGAATTGCTCGTCATCCCGCTCCGGGTGGTCGGTCCGCTGGTGGGCGCCCCGCGATTCGGTTCTGGAGAGAGCACTGTGTGCAATCGCCTCCGCCACGTCCAGCATCGCCTCCAATTCAAGCGCCGCGACCAATTCGGTGTTGAAGGTTCTGCTGGCGTCGGCCAAGGCGAGCTTCTCGAACCTTCGTTTCAGGTCGGCTATGTCCGAACACGTCCTCTCCAGACTGGCCTGATCACGGAAGATTCCTGCGCCCTCCTCGAGCGTGTTGCGCATGTCGGTTCGGATGCCGGCCACCGTCTCACCACCGCCGTCAGGACGCAACAGAGTCTCCTCGAGTCGGGACTGCTCGGCGGCAGCCGACTCCTCGAGAAGTTGCGCCGCGGCAGTTGAGACACCCTTTGCATGCTCAACGGCTGAGTCTGCGGCGCGGGCTCCGAAGACGAGGATCTCGGTGAGCGAGTTCGAGCCGAGCCGGTTTGCCCCATTCACGCTGACACAGGCGCACTCACCGGCAGCAAAGAGCCCAGGGAGCTCGGTGGCGCCGTCGACATCGGTGTCGATGCCGCCCATCATGTAGTGGACGACGGTGCGGACCGGTATCGGTTCGGTGACGGGGTCGATTCCCACATACCGAACGGCGAGCTCACGGACCATGGGGATCTTCTTCTCGATCTCCCGCGCCCCTAGATGCCGGATGTCGAGGTGGACGTAGTCCCCATCTGGGCCCTCGAAGGTCCGCCCAGCCCTTCTCTCATGTATGAAGGCCTGGGAGAGCCGATCCCGGGGACCCAGCTCCATCGTTCGCTTCTTCGGATGTTGCGGGTCCTTGACGTCGAGTGGCTCACCCAGGTCGTAATCCTGGAGATAACGACGTCCCTCGTTGTTGACGAGAATGCCGCCCTCGCCCCGCGCTGCCTCGGTGATGAGAATGCCGGTCCCGGGCAGCCCGGTGGGGTGATACTGGACGAACTCCATGTCTTTCAAGGGCACTCCCGCCCGATATGCGAGAGCCATGCCGTCTCCGGTCTTGATATTTCCGTTCGTGGTGAAGGGATAAACCCTCCCGCCTCCACCGGTGCAGAGAATCACCGACTTCGCACCGATCGATCGCAGCTCACCGGTCCGCAGATCGATGGCTGTGACTCCCTGGCAACGCCCGTCGGCCACGATGAGAGACGTGACGAACCACTCGTCGTAGCGCGTGATCGTGTCGTAGCGAAGTGAGGTTTGGAACAGCGTGTGAAGCAAGTGAAAGCCGGTCTTGTCGGCTGCGTACCAGGTCCTCTCCAGCTTCATGCCCCCAAAGGGCCTCACTGCTATCCGGCCGTCTGGCTCCCGACTCCAGGGACACCCCCAATGTTCGAGCTGAAGCATCTCCCGGGGTGCGTTCTCGACCAAGATCTCAACGGCGTCCTGGTCGGCCAGCCAATCGGCTCCAGAGATGGTGTCGTAGGCGTGATCGATGAGTGAATCCGACTCTGAGATCACCGCTGCCGCACCACCCTCGGCGGAAACCGTGTGGCTCCGCATCGGATAGACCTTGGAGACCACCGCGATCGTGGCTTCTGGATGATCACGCGCAACCTGGATCGCGGCGCGGAGCCCAGCGCCTCCGCCCCCGATGATCACCACATCGTGCTGCAAGGAATCCATCCGTTACGTGGGTGCAACCTATCAACGTGGTCGATCCGAGGCGTGGCGGGACAGGGTTTTGCCAATTCGGCGTCAATCGTCCTGCCCGCACCCGACAGGTCTTGCAATGTGCCCGTAGTGGAGTCGCCGGCTCTCAATTGGTGACGTGTCGGCTCTGAGTCAGATACCGAGTCTCATGGAGAGCTCGCCGGCGTCGGAAGTCCTTCCCCGCTCCGCGGCGACATCGAAGTCAGCCTGATCCATGGAGGTGCGGAGTCGATCGAGGCTGGGATCAACGAGCATTGTTTTGAAAGATCTCGGTGTCTCGGGATCGGCTTCGAGTGCCGAGAGGACCTCGACGGCAAGCTCTTGATCGCCTCGCTCCCCTGCGATCCGAGCCAAGCCGATCCGGCCGTACAGGTGGCCCATGTGAGGCATTGCGAAGTCTTCTGACTTTGCTGTGAGGCTCCTGAAGTGCATCTCGGCGCTTTCGAGCTCTCCCAGGCCCACCTCGGCCATCCCGAGTCTCGACAGAGTGGCCAAAATTCCCCACCGATGGTTCACCTGCTCGAAGCCGAGCAAGCCCTCCAGGGCGTACTGGCGGGCCTTCTCGTAGTCGCCAAGGCGCCAGTAGGTGAAACTGAGCCTGCTGAGTGTGTATGCCTCCCCGGCGGGATCGCCCATCTTCACAAACGCCTCCCGGCCCTCGTGATGGAAGTCGATCGCCTTGTTGTGCTCGCCCCTGGCGTCGGCGGTCAGCCCCAACTTCGAGATTGCGTAGGCGCGGGCCAGTGTGGCTCCAGTTGTGTTGGCGACCCGGAGGCCCTCTGAAAAGACCTCATCAGCGCGTTCGAAGTCACCCTCCTCGTAGAACGACCACCCATAGGTTGTGGCGTACAACGTGTACAGCGAAGCGTGCTCCGCCGGATCGATGGCGTCCATGGCCTTCTCCATCAGTTCTTGGCCGGGCGGTTGATCTCCTCGGAGGATGAAGACGGCCCCCAGCGTCGCCCAGGCAAGGCTCATAGGAACGTCTGGGCTGTCCTCACTGAGAGCTCCGACTGCGATCTCGGCAAGCCGTTGTGCTTCTCCTAGGTTCCCCACCCATGCCACCAGGTAGCTGATGACACCGGCTGCGGCAGCGCTCACCATTTCAGCGTCGAAGGCCTCGTCGTCGCGTCTAGAAGTCCGTTCTATGAGTTCGGCAAAGACGTCAAGGCCCTCGTGCCAGGAGTGAGCCAAGTAGAACAGGAAGGCCGCCTCGAGGATGTCCAGGACCTGTTCCTCGGATCCGCTGTCGGCCGTGCTGATCAGCGCGCTCCGAATGTTGGATACGTCATCTCGAAGCAACTCGACCGCATCCCCCTGAGCCGAGCTGTCGAGGCTATCCCGCTGGCTGGCGAGAAGCCCGAGGTAGTGAGTGGCGTGACGCTGGGCTATGTCGGTGTGTCTCGGGTCTGACCCAAGGATCTCGCCGGCGAATTCGGCAATCAGGGGGTGGAGGTCGAACCGCCCCGGTTTGGGGCGACGCACCAACGATTTCGCAACGAGGGTCGACATCGTTCGCAAGTCAGCGAGGGCGACAGCCTCGGCGGCAGCACGATCGAATCCGCCCTTGAACACCGAGAGGGCACTGAGAACTTCCCGTTGTGATTCGCTGAGCCGGCTCCACGAAGAGTCAAACACGGCTCGGAGGCTGGAGTGTCGGTCTTCACGATCCCGCTCTTGCGACTCGAGAAAGCCGAGACTGGACTCGATCTCATCCGCAATCTCGCGTGGCGTCAGCACGTCGACCCATGCCGCCGCCAACTCGATCCCCAGCGGAAGCCCGTCCAGAGCAGATGCAACACGCCTTATCGAGTCGAGGTCGGCTTCCGGGTCGAAGCTCGGGTCGACTTGCTGCGCCCGCTCGCCAAACAACTCCCGGGAGTGAGGAAACCCGGCTAGATCGGCCGAATCGTCGAGCCCACCGACCGAATAGATGGTCTCGTCGCTGAGTCGTAGGCGCTCGCGAGACGTGACGAGAACGCTCACGCCGGGCCCGGCGTCCAAGAGGCGGCCGACGAGGTCAGCCGCATCGAGCAAATGCTCGAAGTTGTCGAGGACCACGAGCACGGACCGCGTGCGCAGATAGTCCAAGACCTGGGTCAAGGGGTCGAGATCACTGGTGTGCGTATCCACGGCGAAGCCGATCGCATCGATCAGGGCCTGGACAACGAGGTCCTTTGTCTCAACGGCCTCGAGATGACAGAAGACCGCGCCGTTGGCGAAGGTTGATGCCGCCTGCCGCGTCGCTTCGGCAGCGAGACGAGTCTTTCCCGCCCCACCCTGACCCACGAGCGTGAGCAACCGCGTGGTCCCGGCGAGCAGGGCTGTGATCTCTTCCAGGTCGCCCTCGCGTCCAATGAAGTTGGTGTGATAGAGGGGGACGTTCCTCACCAACCCCGCCTCGGCGGTGCGAAGAGGTGGGAATGCGATCTCCAGTCCATCCGCGATCACTTGATAGATCTGCTCCGGGCGGCTGAGCCCACGCAGCTCGTGACGACCGAGATCATCGAATCGGATATCAGAGCCGAGGGAGGCCGCGGCCAGCTCCTTGGTAGCTGCCGACATGAGGATTTGCCCTCCATGTCCTGCTGCCTCGATGCGAGCCGCCCGGTTGACGTCGGGACCCAGATAGTCACCGTCGATGAGGTCCACCTGGCCGGTGTGGATCCCCATGCGTACCTTCAGAGGGTCTCCACTCCAGTCCAGATCGGTGAGACCTCGCTGGGCGCCCACAGCGGCTCGAATCGCTGCTTCGGGACGCTCGAAGACGGCCATGTACCCGTCGCCCATCGTTTTCACGACGTGCCCCGCGTGTGATGCAATCGAATCATCGAGGACGGAGTTGTGAAGTGCGAGTCTCGACTGCATCTCAGAGGAAGCGGCATCCCATTGGGCCGAACTCCCTTCTACGTCAGTGAATAGGAACGTGACCGTGCCCGTTGGAAGGCTCATCGCGCTGTCAGGTGGCATTTAGGCGCAGAAACCTACCCCGGCAACGCCCAGGTCGCCGTGATCGCCACCAGGTGGGACCGGGCCCCAGGTGTATCTCCTCATCGGTCTGGACGACCATTCGCAAGCCCATGCCAACCCCTACCCTGTCGAGCCAGGCCCAACGATGAGCAGCAGACAGGTCCGCAAACCAACCCTCGGTGGGGTTCTCGCCACTGATCAGTACCAGCTGACGATGGCCCAGATGTACTGGAAGGAGGGTCTCGCCGACAGGACGGCCCAGTTCGACTATTTCTTCAGGAACTACCCCGATTACGGCACTCACCAGGCGGGCTATTGCATCACCGCCGGGCTTGGCTGGCTGTTGGACTGGATGGAAAGTGCGCGATTCACCGATGACGACTTGATGCTTCTGCGGTCCCAGCGCACCTCGGACGGGAACCCTCGTTTCGACGACGGGTTCATCGCCTGGCTGGCTGAGCATGGCGAATTCTCCGCGATCGAAGTGGAAGCTGTTCCGGAAGGGCGGGTGGTACACGCCAACGCGCCTATCGCCACTGTCAGGGGTCCCCTGGCCATGGCTCAGATCCTGGAGACTCCTTTCCTGAACCGAATGAACTATCCGACCCTGATCGCCACCAAGGCATCGCGTGTGAAGGAAGCGGCGCGGGAAGGTCCTGTACTCGAATTCGGTATGCGACGGGGTCCCGAAGCAGGGGCCGATGCGGGGGGGCGTGCGGCGCTCATCGGTGGTTGTGACTTCAGCTCCAACGTCGCCCTTTCGCACTCGGTGGGCCTCGATCCCAAGGGAACACACGCCCACTCGCTGGTGCAGGTCTTCATGGCCTTGGGATTGGGGGAGCTGGAGGCGTTCAGGCGCTTCGCTGCGATCTATCCGGACGAATGCGTGCTGCTGGTGGACACCATCGACGTGCTGGGTTCGGGAGTGCCCAATGCCATCAGCGTGTTCGAAGAGCTGAGCCAGCAAGGTCATGAGCCAGGCGGGATACGGCTCGATTCCGGAGACCTCGCTTTCTTTGCCGTTCAATCTGCGATCTTGCTCAACGAAGCCGGGTTCGACGACGTACCGATCGTGCTTTCCTCCGATCTCGATGAGCTCACAATCTGGCAGATCCTTTCCCAGATCGAGTCCGAGGCGTCGAATTACGGACTGGAGGCCAGGGAGCTGACCGAACGCCTCGTTTTCGGGGTGGGGACCCGCCTCATCACATCAAAGGGTGACTCCGCTTTGGGGGGTGTTTACAAACTGGTGGGGGTGCGCGACGAGCAGGGCGACTGGGCCCCGGCAATCAAGGTTTCCGAGGACGTCGCCAAGATCCCAATCCCTGGGGAAAAGAAGGTGTTCCGGGTGTATGACCGGCGGCGACTGGCCACCGCAGACGTTGTCGCTCTAGCCGGAGAAGACATTCTCGCCGGGAAGCGGCTCGAGCTGTTTCACACTCACAGGGACCTGCATCGGACGATTGACACCAGCGAAATCTCCCAGGTGGAAGAACTCCTAGAGCCGGTGTTCTCTTCGGGTGTTCGGAAAGACGGCGCACCCGACATCCCAGAATTGAGACAACGGCGAGGCAACGACCTGTCCCGTCTCGATCCCGGCGTCCGGCGCTTGGTGAACCCACACATCTACCACGTGTCCCTCACGAGAAGCCTGAAGAAGCTGCAGAAAGACCTCGTGTCGGAGGCGCTCGGCGAGAGCGGCTGAGCCGCTGCTCTACGCGACCTCCACACCCCCGCTTACCAATTCAGCCACAGCTCGGGCGCCGTCACCTGCCGACAGATTCACCGGTCTTGTCCCATCCGCCAACAGGACCGATTCGAAGCCTTCTCGGACGGCGTCGAGTGCAGTCTCTTTGACGCAGTAGTCGAGTGCCAATCCGACAACCGCGACATTCTTGACGCCTCGATCCCTCAGCTGCCCGGCCAACCCCGTTGAGGTTTCGGCTCCGTCGATGGGATCTCTCATCGTGAAACCCGAGTAGCCGTCCTCACCGCCTGCGCCTTTCTTGATACGAACCGCGTCGTCGACGACATCCAGATCCGGGTGCAGCTCGGCGCCGGGAGTTCCCTTCACGCAATGAACCGGCCAGATCCCGCCTTCCGTCTGGAAGTGCGGAGTGGACTCGGGGTGCCAATCCTGTGTGTAGACCACCGTGGCCCCCGCCCCGGCCGCCGCCGCTATCTGGATGTTGATGAACTCGATGACGTCCTCACCTCCGGACACCGAGAGGCTCCCGGATGGGCTGGCAAAGTCGTTCTGAACGTCGACCACTATCAGTGCGGAGGACTGGTCGAACTCCATGCCAGACACCGTACTATCCGGCGTCCTCGGCATCTTCGGACCGGCTCGCGATCTTCACCGATACCCGAGTGATCCGCCGACGCTTGACCCGCGCCACGGTCAAGACGTACCCGTCGATCTCAACTGACTCGCCGATATCGAGCAGGCGTCCGGCCAGCCCGAGGATCAACCCTGCCACCGTGTTCCACTCACCCTCGGGGATGTCCATACCGATGCGCTCTAGGTCCTCGACAGGCAGAGATCCAGAAACGATCCAACTGCCCTCACCTGTTTCCTGGAAGTCGGGCTCCCTGGGCTCCTCGCTTATAGACCCCAACAGCTCCTCAGCGACGTCCTCCACCGTGACCAGCCCACTGGTGACGCCGTATTCATCAACAACGATCGCCACATGAGTGTTGGTCGATTGCATTTCCTCGAGCAAGCCGACGACGCTCTTCGTCTCGGGCACTATCAGCGGCTCGAATGCAAGCTCGTCAAGAGATGCCCCGCCAGCGTCTCTTGCCTTGATCATGTCTCTCAGCTTGACCACGCCGGTGATGTTCTCCAGCGAGTCTTCGTAGACCGGAATGCGGCGATGACCGGCTCGCAACGCGATGTCGATCGCCGCTTCGAGGTTGGTCGCCGTCTGCACCGCCACGATATCGGGCCGGGGGATCATGATGTCATCCGCGCTGCGATCACCGAATCGGAAGGCACGTTCGATGAGAGTGCGGTCATGAAGAGTGATCTCACCTTCTCGGGCGGCGCGGCGTGCGAGCAGTCGGAGCTCGGATTCGGTAACGGTCGGCGAGGTGTCGATACCAGTGCCAGGTGCCTGGATGTCCGCAACCCAGACCAGAAACGCAACAAGAGGTCTGAAGAGACGCTCGAGAATAGAAATCGGCCCGGAGACCCGAAGGGCCGTCTTCTCGGCATTCCTGATCGCATAGGTCTTTGGAATGGCCTCCCCGTAAATGAACAAGACGATCGTCAGAGCAATCGAGGCGACTGTGACACCGGTGTTGCCGAACCATCGCTGAGCCAGAACGCCAGTCAAGGAGGCTGCACCGATCTGGGAGACGAGCGCCAAAAGAAGAATGAGATTGAGAACCTCGGGGAGACGTTGCAAAAGCCGGTGAAGGCGCTCCGCCTTCGGATCTTTGGCCTCCGCCAGCGAACGCGCGCGAAGCTCGGACAAGCGGAGCAGCGACGCCTCGGCGGCCGCCATGAACACAGCTGCGAGCAGCGCGAGGACCAGGAGCGCCAGGAGGACGGTGTCAGTCGGGGTCATTGGTGCGATTGTCTCACACTGCCTGCCACCCCTCGGAGGCTCTTGTCTAGCCGCCCCTGGGGTCAGGAGCAGCGAGACCGACCAGTGTGACGAGCGGTCGTCTCCGTGGTGTGGTCACATGCCGCGCGAGGGCTGGACTGTCGAAGCGAACAGCTCACTCCTCGTCCGCGGATGTCGAACGTCAGCCGGCTGAACGCCTCGTGGACAACGTCTGCCCCTCGTTAGGCTCACCCACCACCGGCGGATAGGTCGTAGCCGAGGTCGCGGAGCAGGTTCGCGACGACGGCACTCCCCTTCTCAGACAGATGGCGCCGGTCGGGGTCGAGGTAGTCCTGGTTCATCGGTCCCTCGTAGACACCGGGAGCGTGCAGCGCCTCGAGCGCATCGGCCACCCGGAGGTTGCGCTCCTTGGCGATGCGCTCGACCGCGTCGAAGAACTCGACCAAGTAGCCAGCCAGAACCCTCCAGCACTGACTCCCCCATTCGCAAAACCGCTCAACGACCCAGGTGCCGACCGTGAACACCGAAATCAGGGCTTCGTCCGGTCCCCGTAGCGCGAGCAGCTCATCCAATATGGCCTCGGTTCGATCCACAGTTCCGGCCAACGCTTCTCGAAGACAGTCCTGGTTGTCGTCGCCACCACAATTTCCACCGAGCGAATAAGTCAGCACAGGGTTTTCGAAGTCGCTGTATATGGCTCCTATGGTGATTACCTCGGCGTTGGCTAGAAGGCTGCGCAACTCCTCGTCGGTGCGGATGCGTTCGAGAAACGCGTCTGATTTAGCCCGGCCGGTAGTCCGTTGGTGGTAGGTGACGCTCACCCCGAGGTCCTCTTCAATGAATGACGCGTAGGTCTCTGGCCAGGTAGCCGATGCGGTGAAACTCGAGCCGAGTGCAACGTAGTCCCACTGGTCGCCGAGCACTTCCACCGCTGGGACGGCGCCGGACGCGGTCTGGCCCCCACACGCACCGATCCCGACAGCCATTGCCACAAGCAGGACCCGAAGGCATCCAGGCCTCGCGGACATGTCTTGTCCCCTTGGTTTCCCCGATCGCCGATTGCGCATTTTCCTCACGGCTCCGGCGTGCCTATGTAGATCATGTGTTCGGTGAGAAGGACAACCGTGGTACCCGCGATTTCGACGTGGTTGGAAGCATCGCTGATCGGGTCTGGAAGAACCCGCCTGCTCCAGACTCGACCGTCGGTGGAGAACTCGACGACAGCGTTCAGTGGCGGCCAGAGCCCATCTTCGAAGTCCCAGTCCGGTTGAATCGCTTCGTAGGGCACGACTATCCCGTTCTCTCCCGCGCCAACTGTCACCTCTCCTCGCCTCAAAACGGACAACTCCTCGGGCAAGATTGGCGTCACGGTTTTCGTCGAGATCCTCCAAAGTGAACCCAGGTGGACGGCAACAGCCTCATCCTTCCATGCAACGAGGCCGCGAGGACACTCGTTGAGAGTGTGGATGTGTTCCCACTTCATGGCATCCCTTGAGTGCCAGACTCCACACCCGCCACGATCCAGTCCCGTCAGGATGAAACCACCATCCACGGCGGCGGCGAGGACCAGTATGCGATCCCCGGGGATCTCGGTAAGAGGCGACCATTCGAACCCGTCATTGCTGTGCCACGCGGCAAGGCTGCCCGGGTCGGGTCCCTCGACGATGAGTAGGGCGCCCCGGTCCCCGGCCGTGACAGTGACTTCGGGACGACACAAGCCGTCAGGCTCGCACCACGTCTGAGGATCGGTGTAGCTGTCGGGCAGCTGCAGCTGCTGAATCTCGAAACGCCCGGTCCTCGAGTCGAGAGTCAAGACGTCAGGGAATGAGACAGCGATGACGACCCCATTCCATGCTGTGATCTCGCTGTTGCGATCGCTGCTCACCATCGGTCGGAGCTCGTCGGATGGGGTGATGTCAGTCCAGGAACGACCGTCTTCCGACGACAACCAGTAGGTCCCGGGGCCCAACTGCGACGATCCGATTATGGACATGTAGAACCTGTCGTGGTCGGCAACCAGCCACTCGGCTCTCGTGCCACCTAGGGGCAGCGGGGCGGCCTGCCACACCAGGGCGGGCCCCGACCCGCCTGGTTGGACCGGAAAGACTGGGTCGATCGGCTGGATGGGAAGAGTCATGTCGATCGGATCGGGTTGCTGGGCCGGTGGTGCATCGGTTTGGCCTGCCATCAAGCTGACGGCCAGACCGACGGCGATCACTCCAAGCACCACTGCAACCGCCAGGACCGGTCCCCTCATCCGACTGCGAGGCGCGGGAACGGGCGGTGACAAAGGTATTTCAATTCCCATCACCTGCTCGACACTGGGTCGCAATTCGGCCAGCTGAGAGGGGAGGGACTCCGAACCAGGATATGGATCAGCGCGTCTGAGTTGGCTCTGCACTTCTTCTCGACCCGTCACACCTGCCTCCTCTCCACGCGGAAGAACTTCTGTCTCGAAGTGCCGGGGACACCCAGCTCCGCTCCGAGGCGATCCAAGGCTCGATGAAGTCGTTTCGAAGCTGCATTCTCCGAACATCTCAACGCCAGAGCCAGATCGCGCCGGGACAGGCCTTCCCAGCAAGCCAACATCAGGACTTCCCTGTCGGTGGCTCCCAACTTGCTCATCGAGGCAACCACGCGATCGCGTTCATCGTCCTCGATCACTGCGGCATCGGCGCCGGGCACGTCCGTCGAGGCGCTATGAGTTCGTTGTATGAGGCGACGCCACCGCTTCTCGGAGCGCAGCTCGTTTGAGACCACCCTCCTCGCCACGCCGTAGAGCCATGGCAGCGGGCGGTCCCATTGAAAGTCCCTCCGTCTCCGCCAAGCAATCGTGAAAGTCTCGGCTGCGGCATCAGAGGCCACCTCCTCGGGCAAGCGACGCAGGCAATATCTCAAGACCGCACCGAAATGGCCTTCGTACACGTCCTTGAAGGCGGCAGCCTCTTGCAGATGGTCCATGCCAAGCCTCTCTGACCTTCTCACCATGTCTATGTCCGGACAACCACGCAAGTGCCAAATTCATTAATCAGGTGAGCGGTCAACAACGAGAGAGCCGGAGGCCTGAGATTCCGGGCATGGCCGGGGGCGAGGCGGACTCCACGTTCACAACTAACAAAGCCCGGGCCGTGGGGCCCAGGCTTTGGAATTTCGGTAGCGGGGGCGGGATTTGAACCCGCGACCTTCGGGTTATGAGTTAGACGAGTGTGTCCGGGGCGGTGATTGGCAGTCCGCCTAGCGGCTGTTCGTCTAGGTCGCCGCCTTGCCTCTGGCCGTGGGCACTGCTGAGTGGCGTTGCGTCCGCCTCGGTTCGTTTGACACAGGAGGGACACTGGGGATTCGCTTTAATCACCCTCTA
>JAWWBL010000035.1:0-17103 GCA_033720975.1 Acidimicrobiia bacterium
GAAACCGCCGAATTCGTCGAAGTGCCAGTGGCCGCCCTCGTCCTTGGGGCAGGGAAGCTCTGAAAGGTCGGCATCGGTGAACCTGAGGATTTCGGTGCCGGCAAACACACCATCACCATCGAACACCATCACGCCGGATGCTCGCGCGGTCTCACCGGTGTCCGAATCGGGGTGGAGGGGGCTACCCGGCGGAACACAGTGGACACCCAAGGGGCCGTCGTCGTCGGGGTCGAAACAATGCCAGCCGGCGTCCTCGAGCTGCTCGATCGTGGGCCCGTGATCGCCGGGGCCAACGTCATCAGGCGGACCATGGTTCTCGTGGTTGCCTGCCAGAGCGGCCGGCGCCATCAGGCCGGTGAGTATCAGTACCGCTACCAAGGTAACGATTCGTCTCATCTGTCTTCTCCCTCATTCAACATGGTCATCAACGACAGCGATTTCGCTGCAACACCCCTGTAACCGTTTGAGACCCGTGGTTGGTTACGCCTCGACCACGACGCGATGGCCTCCCTCGGGACGCAGACTCCTGCCTAGGTTTGGGGATGACGAGAGGAGCTGTGATGCCGATACGTCAGACCTACTTCGCGCTGAGAGCCGGCCTCGTTGTGCTGGTGCTCCTCTTGTTCGTCGCCGTGGCACTGGAGATCCTTGGGGTGGGTTGCCGCCTCGGCTCGATCAGCGCCTATTTCCACACTTCGGTGCGGTCGGTCTTCGTGGGAACACTGTGTGCCATTGGAGCGCTCCTCTTGATCTATCGCGGCAACACCGACACCGAGAACATGCTGCTCAACTTCGCCGGCTTCCTCGCTTTTCTCATCGCGTTCGTCCCAACCGAGCTCGATCAAGGGTGCCCGGGGGTGGCCGACGAGGCGATCATCTCGACCTCCGTCGCCAACAACGTCTGGGCGGTCCTCTTCATCGGACTACTCGTCACCATCCTCACCGTCCTCTTCGATTGGAAAGGCGACGGGGAGGAGCACCTGAGCAGATACGCACGAGTGGCGCTGACCATCTCAGCGGTGGGACTCGCGGCCGGGGTTGCGGTCTTCATCTGGAACCGCGAGCTGGTTCTCGAGGCCGGCCACTCTGCAACCGCATTGGGCTTTTTCGCTCTGATAATCGCCGTGGTCTGGGCCAACGCATTGGACCTACACCGACAGGAAACAGGGTCTCCAACGGATTCGAGGATGGAGCTCGCCCGTCGGGCGGCTCGCAACCGATACGGGATCGTTGCGATCGCGATGACTGTCACGACACTTGGCGGGGTGCCTTTGGTGATCGCCAACCAAGGTCTGCTCTTCTGGTTGGAGGCGATCCTCATCGTCGAATTCGCCTTCTTCTGGTTCCTCCAGACGAGGGAGCTCCGGGGCGCAGCCACGAGGGCGATGGCCCGGGGCGGTGGCTGAAGCGAATCGAACAGAAGAAGAGGCCCTCGAAAGGGCCTCTTCTTCGGTGGAGCCGGGATGGTGGACTAAGGGAGGAGCACCCCGGCGGTGAGCACGTGAACGATTCCGTTGCTGGCGGAGATGTCGGACGCGCCTAGGTCGATGCCCGCAGTGACCAACTCGCCGAGCGTCAGCTTGTCACCGTTCAGCATCTGAAACTGGCCGGCGGACAGGACCGACTTGGATGTCCGTCGCCCCTCGGTGACGTGGTAGCCAAGGATGTTCCCGAGTGCACCGTCGAGATCTCCGTCGTTGATCATGGTGATGATGTCAGCTTCGGAAGCACCGAAGGTCGCTTCGAATGCGGCGTCGGTGGGGGCGAACACGGTGAAGTCGCCATCTCCATTGAGTAGTGGCACCAGTCCGGCTCGTGACACTGCTGCCACCAGGACGTCGAAATCGGAACTTGCCAGGGCGATCTGAACGATCGTCTGGTCACCAGGCTTGGCGGCCTCGGCCCACGAGGGCTTGCCGGCAGTAGCCGGAGCCGCAAGTGCCAGCGTCATCGCTGCGGCCACAGCAGCAACAATCATTTTTCTCATCTCGGAACCTCCTTGTGTTTCTTGTTCCACCCGTTATTCGCTGCTGGGGCTCAAACCGGATGAGAGAAAAAGAGGTCAGGAAGAGCGTGAGATGATCATTTCTCGTTTCTGTGCGGATTTACGGCCGAAAACGGCCCGTTTTCCCGCACAGAAGGAAGACGTCGTTGGAGACCATTGAGCGAGTCGAGGCTCCACCCGGCTTCCCATCGGCGCCAGGGTCAGGTCGGAAGATTGGCTGTGGCGATGGTCCGGCTCCGATCACCAGTGGTGATCACGACCGCTGCGAGGTCCCCGGTTGCTATCGATGAGGCACCGGCCACTCGAGCCGAGAGGTTCGGTGTCGGGCCCCAGGCAGCGACCTGCTCCCAATCCCCCGCCGCCGAAACTGCCCACGCCACGTAGCGGTCGCTCTGCGGCAGCGCCTCAAGGACGATCTCGACTGCGGTGCCCCACGGTTTCGATTCGAGCGCGACGGTGCCTTCGATTGGTGAATCCGCCTCGACGGCGATCACCGTGCGCCCGTCCTCATCTGCCGGACCGATCAGCGGGGACACGAGTGCGATGCCGGCGGCCGCCGCCGCAACCAGCGCCGCCCATCTCCATCGTCGTCTGCTCCGCAACACAGCGGACCACTCCGAGTCGAGCATCGCGGCAGCACTGTCGAGGATCCTGTCCGGAGCAGGTTCGGGCTCGGGCCGCTCGACCAATTTCAGCAAACCCGGCAACGCCGTGAACCTCGTCACCGCCTCGGCGCAGTCCGAACAAGTCTTGAGGTGGGACTCGAATCGACGCCTGTCTTCTGGGTCGAGTGCCCCCAACACATAGGCTGCGGCCCACTCCCTGACCTCGCGATGTTCATCCATCCAACATCCCCCTCTCCTCCAAGGACGACCTCAGCCTTCTCATCCCATAGAACAACCGGGATTTCACCGTGCCGGCCGGAACTTCCAGCCGGTCCGCTATCTCGGAGACGGTTCGGCCTTCGTAGTAGGCCTCGACGATCACCTGGCGATGCTGCTCGGACAGCTCGAGGATCGCTTCCCGGACGAGACTCGACTCGACGAGACGGTCGACATCGGAATCCTCCGGCTGGTCAGTGTCGTGTCCATCAACAACCCGAAGATGACGTCGTGCAGCTCGATAGTGATCGGTGGCGGTGTTCCTCAAAATCCCGAACAACCATGCTCTCTCCTCTCCCCGGCCCGGATCGTATTGCTCATGGGACCGCCAGGCCTTCACCAGCGTCTCTGCCACCGCTTCTTCGGCGTCCCTGGGATCACCCATCCGCTGTAGCGCCCAGCCGTACAGGGCCGACCCGTGCTCGCGGTGGAGCCGCCGCAGGAAACGGTCCGCCGGGTCGCTGGGAACAGAATCAACTCCACGTGACATAGGTGCCAAGTCTGGTACGTGTCAGGAGATCGCGTCTCCTGCCGGAGAGACGACGAACCAAATTCCGTTCAGACCCTGGCCGTTGGTGTCGCCCGGCGCCGAGTCCCCTGCGAAGTAGTACAGCGGCCAGCCGTTGTAGGTCACCTGAGTCGACCCGTCGGTCCTAGTGACCGTGTCGATCAGGGAGGCATCGACACCCGATCCCGCCGTCACCATGCCTGTGAAAGGTGGCCAATTCTGCTCGCACTGGTCGTAGCAGGTGCTCTCGCCCTGAGCGTCGGGGGTGAACAGGTAGAGGGTGTTTCCTTCCCCGTCGCTGAGAATGTCACCCAGGTCGGACGTCACGACCTGGAGGGCTCCCGATGTCTCAGATGAGGTGACCGTTACTTCCGCACCGACGACTGCAACCGAACCGTCCGCCGTTGTGGCGGGTATGTCGACTGCGTTGTCCGGAGGGGCGAACAGATACTGCCCATCCTCGTCCATGTCGATGTGGGCCATGGGAAACAGGAGATCTGTAGCCGTCAACGGCGGATCGAGCTGGACAACAACGTCGGTGGACGTCCCGGCAGGCAACAGATTGGAATTCCCGATTATGGGGCCGGGAGAACCTCCGGCATTCCCGTGAACGGCGATGAAGCCAGGTGCGGGGAGTGTCACGGAAGCCACGACGATCGACGTCCCGTCGGACTCTTGGGCATTGAACACCACCTCGGCAGGAGACGTCGGTGGGCCGGGCTGGGTCGTCGAAGGCGGATCGCTCACAGGTGGCGGTGCAGTAGGAGTGGTCGTCGACGTAGTAGATGTCTCGCCATTGCATGCCACGAACACCATCGCCAGCGCCGTCACGGCGATCGCCGTCCGTCTCATCGGTACCTCCTGGTCAGGCTTGCCTGGTCGGTTGCTGAAAAGGAATACGGATCAACAGCCACATCGGTTCACCTGCCGCTGCACCGGCAACCTGGGCTCGAGCGTCGATCTATGGCTCGACGGTGATCGAGCCGGTCATGTCGGGATGGATCGCGCAGAAGAACTCGTACTCGCCCGGCGCGTCGAATGTGAAAGTGAATGTGTCACCGCCGCCAAGAGTTCCGCTGTTGAACACGTCGTCGACCGATGTCCAGGTGTGATCCACCGAATCGCGGTTCTCGACTTCGAGCGTGGTCCCAACCGACACCGTGTCAGCCCCCTGGAACCGGAACCCGGAGATGAAGATGAGTGGTTCCGCGGCAGCGGTCGTTGTTGGCGCCGGTGCAGTCGTGGTTGGAGCAGGAGGGGCCGTTGTCGTTGGCGCAGAGGTGGTAGTCGGATCGGGGGTCGCTTGCTCCGTGCAAGAAGTCGCAGCAACTGCCAGCGCGACTATCAGCAAGATGGTTCGATTCACGTTCGTCTCCGATCTTCGTGTGGGTTGCTCTCGCGTGAGGGTTAATACGACCGTTAACTCTCGAGCGGTTCAATCCTTCCCCTCGTCATCAACGATCAGGACCTACCGGATGTTCCGGAAACGCGTCTCCGTCAAGTTGCCAATGAGCTGTGCCTCTTCGGCGATTCGCCTCGCCATTCTGCCGAAAATCGCGATGTGGAAGGGATAGAGCGCAAACCAATAGAGACGCCCAAGCAACCCCTTGGGACGAAAGGCGGCGGTTTGGATCAGCTTCGAGCCTTTCTCGTGAGGCACCGCTTCGAATGAGAGCCAGGCTTCCCCGGGCATCCGCATCTCGGCGAACAGCTGAACCGAGCGGCCGGGATCGACAGAGGCGACTCTCCAGAAGTCGAGCGCTTCCCCCGCCCTCAGCTCGGTCGGGTGTCGACGACCTCTTCGGAGCCCGACACCGCCAAAGAGCGAGTCGAGCATCCCACGCAACGACCATGCCCAGTTCATCGTGTAGTACCCAACGCCGCCACCCAGCCTGGCGAACGAACGGAACAGGTCATGCGGAGTGGCCGAGGAGTGCACCTCTCGGGTGTCGGTGAGCAAAGCGCCGCCGGACCAGGCGGGGTCACTGGGAAGCTTCTGGGCCGGGCTGGGTGAGGCGTCCGACCATCTGGTGGTGACCTCCAGCTCCACCGATCGTTTCAGAGCAAGTGCGACCGCCTCTCTGTACCCGAGCAGTGGTCTTGCGACCCGTTCGGCATAACGGTTGTCGGAGACAATGACCTCTACTTTGAGACTCTCGACCAATGGCTTCGCGACCGAGGCCGGCAGAGGGGTGACGAGACCCACCCAATGGCTCGAGAGACGAGGAGTCAAGACAGGCACGGGGATGATGAGCCGCCGAGGAAGCCCAGCTTCTTCGGCGTAGATCCGCATCATCTCTTCATATGTGAGCCGATCGGGACCTCCAATCTCGATCACGTGACTCTCGTCGCCGGCTTCGCCCAGAGCGCTGAGCAAGACCTGGAGAACATTGCCAACCGCTATCGGCTGACACTGGGACCTCACCCAGGAAGGAGTGATCATGACCGGCAGAACTTCTGTCAGGTAGCGAAGCATCTCGAAAGACACCGAACCCGAGCCGATGATGACAGCTGCGCGGAGCTCGGTCACTGGAACGGACCCCGAAGCGAGCACCCTCCCCACCTCGTGTCGGCTCTCCAAGTGCGGGCTCATCTCGCCGCCAGGGCCAAGACCGCCCAAATAGACGATTCGACGAATAGCCGCTTCCTCGGCGGCATCGCGAAAGTTCGCCGCTGCGGACCGATCCCGATCACGAAAGTCGGCGCCGCCGGGCTCCATCGAATGGATCAAATAGAAGGCGACGTCACAGCCGGTCATTGCAGCGTCGAGACTTGACCGGTCCAGAACGTCGGCCTGCGCCACCTCGACCAGATCACTCCACGGCTGTTGGGCGAGTTTGTCGCCGTCACGTACCAAGCAACGGACCTCGTGTCCCGCATCAAGCAGACGTGGCACGACGCGCCCTCCGATATAGCCGGTCGCACCGGTCACCAACACTCTCATCGCAGGTGACCTTCGAGGTTCAAACTTCGGGCTTTCCGTTGGTCGAGCACACCCGTCATTCGCAGCAGCGCGCCCCGTCGGATTGAGCCGAGCACAAATTTCACGCCGCGCTTTTGTCTCGGGGATGTCTCTTTGGATATGACACGCAGACGCGGGCATAGGAGGTGCACGATGCGCAAAGGGTTGATTTTGGCTGTGATGGCGCTTCTCGCAATCTCGTGCTCGGGAGTCACACAGGAAGATCTCGACGCAGCGCTGAACGAGGTGCGCAGCCTCGAAAGCGAGGTGACGGACCTCGAAGCGAAGTTGGATCTCGAGGAGACGAAGTCAGCCAGCGCCGAACAACGGGCGACGGAGGTGGAGGACGCTCTCGAGCAGTCCGAGGCCGATCTGGCCACCGCCAGGGAGAGATTCGATGTCGTGACCGACCTGTCCGAGATGCCCAACTTCCCAGCGGCAGTTCTGGCCGGGGTACTGGGTCGTGGGGAGCTTCGCTGCGGGGTCCACGGATCCTTCATCGGATTCTCCGAGACCATCGGCGGCACCACGGAGGGGTTTGACGCTGACTTCTGCAGGGCGGTGGCCGCTGCGGTGTTGGGAGACTCCGATGCCGTCGAGTTCGTGCCGGTGACCTCCAGAGAACGTTGGCAAGCCGTGAGATCCGGTCAGGTCGATGTGCTGTTCCGAACCTCGAGCCACACCATGACCCGGGATGGGGTACTCGCAGAACAGGTCGACTTCGGCCCCACGATCTTCTACGACGGTCACCAGCTCATCGGGTCGTCCAGTCGGTGGGAGTCGACCTCGACCGGCGCTGACCTCGATGGTGCGACAGTCTGTCTCATAGCCAGCTCACAAGGTGCCGACGCCGTCGTTCGATATGCGGCGAATCATGGATCGGCGATTCAAATAGCAGATGTCGAGTCCATCGAGGACGCTCTTGGCGACCCTTCGTGTGACCTGGTCTCCGGAGAAGGAACGCAACTCGCAAGCATTCGGGAGACAGCAGTGCGAGAGGGAACGATTGACCGGGCAGACCTGGTCATATTCCCGAGCCGGCCGATCACGGTTGAACCGCTGGCTGCCGTATATGCGGAAGGAGACACGGTTTGGGCCGACATCGTCGACTGGGTGGTCTACGCCATGATCCTGGCCGATGCCAAGGGAATCACATCTACGAACATCGACGCCGTTGACTGGGACGCCGAGAGCCGGCGGCTCTTCGGTGGCGAGGGTGACTATCCGGTCAGCCTGGGGCTCGAGCCTGATGCCCTCTACCGGGTGATCAAGCAGGTGGGAAGTTACGGCGAGGTCTTCGCCCGTCACTTGGTCCCCCTGGGATATGCCCAGGAGGCGGGACCTAATCGACCCGCGGTGCTCGGCGGGTGGCTCTTTGCCCCACCGGCTCGTTAGAGCCCGCCGAAACCAGCCACGGCGTCAGTCGGAACCGGGAGCCTCACCGAAAGACAGGACGGAGGTGCCTTCGTGACCGTGCGGCGTGGCCGTGAGCATCTCATCCAGGTCATCAAAGATCGAAGCCACCTCATCAGCAGCCGTCCGGTAGTCGGCCTCGGATCTGTAAGCGGCGATGATCATGCCCTCACCCTCACCGGTGTCGATGAGCTCAGCGAACAGCAGCCCTTGGATCGATTCGATCCGACTCTGCAATGCCGCGGCGCGGCTGACAACGCCGTCGTAGTCCTCGGGTCTCCAATGGAGTCGTGTCATCCGGTAATACATGGGCCGCTCCTCGTCGTGTGCCCTGCACAATCACAGCAGACGCGAAATCAGCGTACTGGCGCAGATATGACCGAGCTGGACGGTTGCTGGCGCAGGAGTCAGCTTCCAAATAGCAACTCGAAGCTGGCGCAATCCTCCCACGGCACACCTGGGAACGGCGCTGTGGGGAAGGGGAAGTTCCCAGTGTTGCGCCGCAGCGCATCACCGGCTGTCCCGAAATGGAAATGCTCGTGGTGAGCGTTCAGCCTCAGTGTCTGATTCGAGGCGATGTCGACGCACCGCTCATAGCTGTGGACTATGAACGGAGGATTGCCACCCTCAACAATCTCGACATCGGCGCCGATCAGCAGGATATGGGGATGTGGAGGCAACTCCGCCGTCGCTGCCGTCCCACCAAGGCCGACGGCCACGGCGCCGGCGAGTGCAAGTGCCGTCAAAGTTCTCACTCTCTTCCTCCTCGGTCGATCACCGCCGACACGACTGGTCAGGTGCCGGCTTCACCATTGAGAAGTACGCAACCGGACGCGCAATCACAATGGTGTCGGCCGCAGACCTGACTGAAGCTGGCACCCATCCCACGTTCCGGCTATCTCGGTGACAGTCCGCGTCGGGCAAGGTCGGTCATGCTCGCGTAGGTTCAGGATCGTCCGTCGAACAAGGAGGTTCCATGTCGGTATACAAAGTGATCGAGCTTGTGGGCACGAGTGAGAACTCGTGGGAGGAGGCGGCCTCCCTGGCCGTGGAGACCGCAGCGGAGACGCTTCGAGATCTCCGCATCGCAGAAGTCACCTCGATGGACATGCACATCGAGGACGGGAAAGTGGCCGCCTATCGCACCAAGGTGAAGGTCTCGTTCAAGCACGAGGAAGGCTCCGCGTAATCACTTCACAAGCGAGGCGCGATCGCTTCTCTCGAGCGGTTGGCGCAGTAGCCGGCCTGATCTTCACCGCTTTCGGGGTCTGGGCGATGGTGGCGCCCACCGTGTTCTACGAGTTGGTTGCTCTTTTTGAGCCTTACAACGGCCACTTCGTCCAGGACATAGGGGCCTTCCAGATAGGCCTCGGTGTGACGCTGCTTCTTGCTGTGTTCACCTCGGGCGACGCCTTGACGGTCGCGCTCCTGGGGGTGGGTGTCGGAGCCGCAGCCCACGTGGTCTCCCATCTGGTCGGCCTCGACGCGGGAGGGAATCCAGTTTTGGACATCCCCTCTCTAGGTCTCCTTGGCGTGTTGCTCCTCGTCGCGGGGCTGTTGCGAAGGAGGCAGCCCCGAGCTGGCTAGACGCCTGCCATCTCCTCAGCGACGGCGTCGGCCATCCCGACGAGCAACTCGATCGAGTGCTGATAGTTGTCCCCCACCATGGGGCGCATCGCCTCCAAGACATCATCGGGCGCGGTTTCGCCAGTCTCCGACACGAAAGCGGGAGCGGCGTAGCTGATGATCCGGGTGCCGCTCCCACTCGGAACCAGGTAGTCGGTGTAGCGGAGGCCCATTCCTCCAGGCAAGGCCATGAGGATCGTCACGTAGTCGAGGGTCCTGACGTCCAGGACCGTGAATACGCTCATCTCGTTGTCCCCGTGGGCACAGTGGTACTTGGAGCCGGCGCCGATCCGCCCCGATATTCGCCCCTCTACCTGGTTGTCCTCAGCCATCAACCACTGTGTGCGCTTGATGGGGTCGATGAGGTGATCCCAGACAACGACCGGAGGTGCCTTGCTGTAGTGACTCATCGACAGCCAAGCTTCTCCCTGTACGACCTTGTCTTCCCTCTGCTGGCGTATGAACGCCCATACATCGGGTAGAGATGACACGAAACCGGCAACCTCCCCGACGTCGTCGTATGTCTCGACATGGGGTGTCCAGCTCTCCACGATCGTCTGGACACCGAGCTCGTCGACACATGCCTGAGTGACCAGCATGTAATCGCTCACCCCGGTCTCCTCCTTGACATGGTTCTTTAGTAGCCGGTGGGCGGCGATCACGTCGGGACCGGTCAGCGTCTCACGACCGGCCAGCTCGCTCTTGACGAAGTCGCCGCAGTGCATGACGATCTTCATCCCCAGCGTGTTGATGTTGGCGCATGCGTTGCACTTGCACGTCGTGTTCAACACCATTGTCTCCAACGCAGCAGCGAAGGAGCAGTAGAGGAGCTCGACGGACTCGAGAATCGTCTGCCCTGACATCTCCTCGGGCATGACGCCATACATGAACACAGCGTCGCCCTCGATGCTCGACACCTTCAACGGAGCCTGGATGGCCCCGATCACAGCCTCCAACAGCTCGGTGATGATGCCGTTTGCATGCTCCAACTCGCTTTCGGTGAGAAAGCGGGTGTAACCGGAGATGTCTGCGAGAACCAGGTGACCGCGCACGGCCAGCGAGTCTAGAAGGTCAGTTGGGCGGGGCTTGTCCGGGCGCTGTGACCGGGACTGCATAGACGACGACATTGCTGTCGTAACGGCTCGAGCTGGCGTCGAACCCGCCGCCACAGGTGACGAGGGTGAGAACCGGCTCCCCGGTTCTGGAGAAGATTGCCTCGAGCGGCAGGTCTTCTTTGTCATAGGTCCTCCTGGCGGCGACCGTGAACCAGGTCGTGCCGCCGTCGTCGTATCGGACCATGATCCGATCACCGGGCTCGAGCAAGCGCAGATCGAAGAACACCCCGCGACCCTGGCTGGCGAGATCGACGTGAGCTGCGAGCACCGCCGATCCTGGCTCCCCGGGTGACGGTCCGTGTTGGTACCAACCCACGTCGGAGACGCTCCGCGGGACCTCCATCTGGCCGGTCTCCTTATCCACTCCAGCGGAGACCACGGGAGCATCTATTCCAATGGCGGGGATGCTCACGCTGACCGGCGTGACGGTGTCCCGGACGACGACGTCCTCGATACGGGAGGACCGGTTGGGAGCGAAGACCGCACTCCCGGTATCAGAGTGCTCGACGTCGATCGAAGAGGTCGTTGGGTCTTGGAAAGGGACGGGAGCTGTTCTGCTCTCAAAGCGAGTCGGATCGCCTGACCGTTCCTCAGAACCTGTGACCGCCACTACCACGGCGGATGCCATGGCCAGCACTGCCACCGCCCGGAGACCCAACCTCAAGTGACGCCGTCCTGATCGCAACTTCATCATGGTGACGAGCCGAGGGAGACCCGATCGGGTCTCCCTCGAATCGAACATGGTGAGTGTCAGCCCTCTTGGCGAGCGGCCACTACGGAGCCGCCCAAGGCGATCGTGGCGAGACCGATCAGGCCGATGAGCAGCCAAGGTGTGCCATCGGCAGCGAGGCCGGCGGTTCCGGCTGGGACGCCGGACGGTGCCGAGCTCAGCCCGCTGATCGAAGCCGCAACGACCTGGAATGTGCCCTCTCCGACGGAGCCAATCGCATAGGCGATCGTGTTTGTCCCCTCGGCGAGGTCGAGGTCTGCGTCAAAGGCCACCGTGCCAGGGTCGCCGGCCGCCGTGATCTTGATGTTGTAGGTGTCAGCTGGGACATCAGTATCTGCGCCAACACCGTTGGTCACGCCTTCCCAGACTGCAGCGTCGTTGGCAAGGATGTCAACGGCGCCGAAGTCGGCGAGGTGGCGGGCGGTGATGCGAGCGTTGCCCGCATCGGTGGCCGCGTTGTTCTCAACGAAGACACCAAGAGTGGGAGCTCCACCTTCCTGGAGGTAGGCCGCAATAGTGGCAACCGCACCCGCGGGCAGATCGGTCGAGCCGGCGAGGGCGGGATCAGTCGACGACGGATCGGCGCCGGTGGCGTAGATCTCGATGTCATAGCTTCCCTCGGGGAGCGCCAACGGACCGAACACGTCTCCGAACTCCGAGTTCTCGAACGTGAGGTCGCCATTGACGTATATGTCCACGGCGAGTCCTGGCACACCGTGCACAACGATGACCTGGCCCTCGTGTGAATCGGCAAGCGCCGCCGTTGCCGGGACCAGAGCGATCACCAGCGCAAGCAGCGCGAGTCTCATCTTCTTCATGAGGATCTCCTTTCTCGTTCAGCTGCATTGCGCAACTGCGTTCCTCGGCATGACTTCGGAGCCAGGCGGGACGACGGATGACACGAACTCGCGCCGGTGGATCAGCCTGTCCGGGCGGTCATCCCGGCGCGCCGCGCATAACATCGGCGCATGGCGACCGAGACCGCCTACCGAACATGCCCACTTTGCGAGGCGACCTGTGGCCTCGAGATCACGCTGGAGAACGGAGCGGTGGGACGCATCCGAGGCGACCGCGACGATGTCTTCTCCCATGGATTCATCTGCCCCAAGGGCTCCACTCTCAAACAGCTCGAAGCCGACCCCGACCGGCTTCGGGCGCCGATGATCAGAGAAGGCTCGAAGTGGAGCGCGGCGTCTTGGGACGAGGCCTTTGCTCTGATCGAGGCGCGACTGATGCCGATGATCGCCGAGCGTGGCCCCGACTCGGTCGGTGTCTACTTGGGCAACCCAAACGTGCACAACCTCGCGGGGATTCTCTACGGACGCGTGTTCTTGAAAGCGCTGCGCACGCGGAGCATCTTCACCGCAGCAACGGTCGACCAGATGCCAAAGCACGTGTCGAGCGGCCTCATGTTCGGTCACCCCGATCTGATTCCTGTGCCGGACATCGACCGCACCTCATATCTGTTGATGCTGGGCGCCGACCCTTACGAGTCGAACGGGAGCCTCGCAACTGCACCGGACTGGCCGGGGCGCATGGAGGCGATCCTGGAGAGGGACGGCAAGGTGGTCGTCGTCGATCCCCGCCGTTCCAAGACCGCCGCACATGCCTCCGAGCACATCCCGATCCGGCCCGGGACAGACGCTTTGTTCCTGGCTGCGGTGGTCAACGTCTTGGCAGACGAAGGCCTGGTCGCCGACCTGCCGCCCTTCTATCGGGGCGCCGGAGAGGCACTAACTGCGTTGGATGCGTTGACACCCGAACGCGTTGCCGGTGCCACCGGGATCGGTCCCGCGACCACAAGGCGCATCGCCCGTGAGCTGGCTGCCGCGGAGTCTGCAGTGGTCTACGGCCGGGTGGGCACCCACACCGTCAGATTCGGCACTGTCTCGTCGTGGCTGGTCGACCTGCTGAACATCCTCACCGGGAACCTGGATCGGCCGGGCGGGGCGATGTTTCCATCTCCTGCCCATTCTCAGCCCCGCTCCCGACGCGGCTTCCTCACCGGACGCTGGAAATCGCGTGTCCGCGGCCTCCCCGAAGTTCGGGGCGAGCTGCCCGTTTCCGCACTTGCCGAGGAGATCGAGACGCCAGGCGAAGGCCAGATCCGGGCCGTGGTGGTCATCGCCGGCAATCCCGTCCTGTCCACCCCCAACTCGGAGCGCCTTGACTCCGCCCTTTCACAACTGGACTTCATGGTCTCGGTCGACCTCTACAGAAACGAGACCAGCCGACACGCCGACGTCATCCTTCCGGCGACACCACCATTGCAGCGCAGCCACTACGACCTCGCTTTCACCGGCCTGGCAGTGCGCAACATCGCCAACTACTCCCCCGCTGTCCTCCCCGATGAGCTCGGGATGACCGAGTGGGAAGTGCTCTGCAAGCTCGCCGGCATCGTCAGCGGCCAGGGATCTTCGGTCGAGGCGAGCCTCGTGGACGACTTCGCATTCACAACATACCTCCAGGGTCGTTTGAATGACTCCAAGTCGACGATCCACGGACGCGACATGTCCGAGATACTCGAGATGATCGGCGATCGTCGCGGCCCGGAGCGGTTCCTAGACCTGATGCTGCGCACCGGTCCGTACGGGGACCACTTCGGTGAGAACCGGGACGGCCTCACGCTTGCCGCTTTGGAGGCGGCGCCGCACGGAGTCGATTTGGGACCGCTGTCGCCCCGGCTCCCCGAGGCGTTGTGCACCCCGGACGGCACAGTTGACCTCGCTCCCCAGGCGATCATCGACGACTTGCCGAGGCTCGAAGAGACACTGGCCCATGCCAACGGCATGCTGCTGATCGGCCGTCGCCACGTGCGGTCGAACAACTCGTGGATGCACAACATCGACGTCCTGGTCAAGGGAAGGGAGCGCTGCACGCTGCTGATCCATCCTGAGGACGCGCTCCGCCTCGGCATCGAGAACGGCGGGTCGGCCGAGGTTGTCTCCAGTACCGGCAAACTGGTCGCACCCGTGGAGGTGAAGGACTCGATGATGCCTGGTGTCGTCAGCCTCCCCCACGGTTGGGGTCATGACCTGGAGGGCACCGAATTGTCAATCGCCTCTTCCCGGCCGGGGGTCAACTTCAATGCCCTGAGCGACGAGACCGACATCGACCCTCTATCGGGCAACGCGACGCTCAACGCCATCCCGGTCACCGTCCGCCCGGCCGGTTAGCCACCGTGTGGCCATAAACGGCCCATGAACCGCAAAACTGTTGGAAGGGATAGACGGTCCGCCTGGTTGGTAACCCGGGATCCAGGAGGTCAAAGTCATGAGCTGGAACGACGACATCATCGACGAGTTCCGGGCCAACGAAGGCCGGGTCGGCGGCGTGTTCGAGGGGAAGCCTCTGCTTCTGCTCCATCACGTCGGCGCAAGAACCGGTGAGAAGAGGGTAAGCCCGCTGATGTATCAGCCGGTCGATGACGGTTACGCCGTATTCGCATCCCGGGGCGGCTCCCACCAGAACCCGGGGTGGTATCACAACCTCAAATCAAATCCGTCGACCACGGTTGAGGTTGGGACGGAGCGTTTCCCGGTTCGAGCCCGCGAGATTCACGGCGAGGAGTACGAGCAGATCTGGTCCAAGCAGAAGGAGGATCACCCTCAGTTCGCCGCATACGAGCGCAAGACGAGCCGTGACCGCATCCCCGTTTTCGTTCTGGAAAAGGTCTAACCGAACCACGTCGGGGCGATCGAGGCGGCCGGTTCCCTAGGGTGTGATGGCTTGAGGGATGACGTCGAACGCTGGTCGCCTCTGAAGGCGTTCTTCTACTCGCTCCGCTACCGCAACCCAAAGAGCAACCGGCTGGTCCTGGACATGGCCGAGCTCACCGAAAAAGACTTCTTTCTCGATGTGGGTTGTGGTCCTGGAGCTGCGCTGGAGTACGCAGCTTCCTCCGGGGCCAACGTGTTTGGGATCGATCCCAGCCCGTCGATGGTCGCCCGAGCCTCGACGAGAGTTCCTTCGGCCGACGTCAGGCTTGGCTCCGCGGAGACCATTCCATTCCCCGACAAATCGTTCACCGTCGTGGTCAACATCTCGTCGTTCCATCACTGGGTCGACCGCGAGGACGGGCTGAAGGAGATCTCGAGGATCCTGAAGCCGGAAGGGAGGCTGCTGGTCGCCGAGGGGGTCCTGACCGAAGGCGATGACGGCCATGGTCTCAGCCGCCAGGAAGCGGACATCCTCACGGTCCGCCTCTCCGAGCTGGGCTACGAAGACTGCTCGGTCGAGACGATCAGGGCCGGGTGGAGACGCGAGTATTTCGTCATTCGCGGCTCGGTCCCCAAGTAGACCCTCGTTTCAGTAACTCTGAGCGTCTGCCGATCTTGTGATGTGCAATCCTTCACGTCCTCGAACCGGTCCGCCCGCAGGCCTTCAGCCATTTGGCTATCCGTGAGCGTCATCTGCGGGGTCCTCGCATTGGCCGCGGTCGCGGCCGCCGTCACCTATCAGCGAAACTCGACCAAGCCGATAGGTGAAGGAGAGGTCTTCGCCCGGGACGCGCACGCCGCGGCAGAGACGGTGGCGGACTCCGATGACCTCGGCACGGCAGTCCGGAAAGCACGCAATGCCCTCGAAGTGGAGGGTGTCTCCGTAGTCGACGATGAACTCACGGTCATTGCATCGAGCTCGCCGACCATGGTCGGTCAGACCGTCTCAAACCCACTTCTCAGCTTCGGAGTGTCGAGTGGGCGCTTCATGGCCCTCGCCTCACCGATAGATGATGCGCTCCATATCGACGACGTGCCTGAATGGCCTGCGGGCAGCGTCCTGTATCAAGTGGTGGCGCCGCTGGACAGCGGAGGCTCGATCTTGCTCCACTACGACCTCGCCGACCTTCTCTCACGAAGGAGCCAACCAGGAGATATCCAGTCCGAGACCCTGCAGCTGGTCGGGCTCGCTGCGGTATTCGCTCTGCTGGGCGGGGCAGTCGCCGTTGGGCATCTTCGTGCTGCTCGGCGCTATCGGGAAGTGGCCTGGGAATCCGAGGTCTTGAGGCGCCACTCGGAGGAGCTGGAGTCGGCGAACCGCGAGCTCCGTAAAGCCCGATCCCAAGCCGAGGCCGCCCTGGAGCTGGCTGAAGAGAAGATGAGGATTCGCTCGGAGTTCGTCCTGATGATCAACCACGAGTTGAGAACACCGCTGACCAGCGTTGTGACCGGAGCCGAGCTGCTCAGGGACGGGAGCCTCACCGGCGTCGACACCGAAGGTTTGCTGAACGGAATGGTGTCCGACGGCAGACGTCTCCAGGAGATCATCGACCAGATCCTCGCCGTCGCGCGGATTGAAAATCGAGGCCTGGCATACGAGCTGGCCGAGATCCCACTGGAGAAAGTGTGCGCCACGCTGCTCGAGTCACACTCAGCGTTGGAATCCGACCATGAGGACGTCGGCCACGACCCTGGCATCGTCGTGACAACCGACCTGAGCACGCTGGCAATAGTGGTCGCTTCGCTTGCCGACAATGCCATCACCCACGGCGCATACCGAGTCGGACTGACATGCGGGACCACCCCGACCGTCGAGCCTCAGGTCGTAGTGGGCGAGAAACCGCCATCGGCCGTCTACGTCAAAGTGGCCGATGACGGACCCGGGATATCGCCTGACTTCTTGCCACGGATATTCGAGAAGTTCGAGAAGTCGGGGTTCAGCTCGGGCACCGGGCTGGGCCTCTACATGGTCCGGCTGATGGTCGAGGCCCTCGGAGGATCGGTTGGGGTCACCACGTCGCCGCAGGGAACCGAGTTCGAGATCGCCGTTCCGGCGGTGTTCAGTGAGGAGATGGCATGGGCTGGATGAGACGCGTCGCAACCATCCTTGGACTCGTCGCGCTTATCTCCGCCTGCCAGCCGGC
>JAWWBL010000036.1:0-15890 GCA_033720975.1 Acidimicrobiia bacterium
GATGGTGCCGATGATCTCGTCGACAGGTATCTGGCGGCGATTCAACTGCTTCGCAAAGAACCGGGTGGATCGGAGGTTCGTCAATCTGATCGTGCCATCATCAGCTCGCTCACCAAGTCGCCGGACGTCTCGGTCGCTGCCGATTGACGGCCTACTCCCTGGCACCAGCCCCGCACCGACTAGTTCTCGTTTGCGCTGCACAGTGTTGGTGTGAGCGCAACGGTATGCAGCGCGAATCAGGTGGGGGCGATAGTTCTTGTTTGTGCTGCACAGTGTTGGTGTGAGCGCGACGGTATGCAGCGCGAATCAGGGTGGGGCAAACGAGGGTGAGGTGATCGGGGGATGGCCCCTGGTTCAGATCCCCTTCGGGGGTACAATGTCACTGTCGCCTGAATCACGGCGTCGTCACCGTGTCATCTGATCACACCGAATCGCGTCTTCGCGTCCCAAGCCATCACCTGATGCTCGAGCTCGTGGGTGAGTCGGATCGCCATCTCAGGCAGGTCGAGAAGCTCTTCCCCGAGGTCCTGTTTGTCGCGCGCGGTGATGAGATCACACTGACGGGAGCGGCTGACCACGTGGAAGCGGCGCGAACCGCCATCGACGAGTTGTTGATCCTCGTCCAGGAGGGCCATCAACTGGATGAGAGCAGGGTCAACGAAGTCGTGAAGATGGTCAAGGACGAGGTGCCCAGCCCTTCGGGCGTGCTCTCCGACGGCATACCGGTGGGCCGGGGGCGCATGGTTCGCCCCAAGACCCACGGCCAGCAGATCTACATGGAGGCGATTCGCGAGAACACGTTGACCTTCGGAATAGGGCCTGCCGGGACCGGTAAGACCTACCTGGCAATGGCAGCCGCCGTCGACAGCCTCGTTAACGGCTCGGTGAGGAGGATCATCCTCACACGGCCAGCTGTTGAGGCTGGCGAGCGTCTTGGGTTCCTCCCCGGCGACCTCACCGCCAAGGTGGACCCGTACCTGCGTCCGCTCTACGACGCTCTCTGGGACATGCTGGGCCCTGAGGAGACGGCGGCGATGATCGAGCGCGGAACCATTGAGATAGCTCCGCTCGCTTATATGCGTGGAAGGACTCTCAACGATGCATGTGTCATCCTCGATGAGGCCCAGAACACGACGCCGGAGCAGATGAAGATGTTCCTCACGCGCCTCGGCTTCAACTCGAAGATGATCATCACCGGCGACGTCTCACAGACCGACCTCCCGACCGGGCGGCGCTCGGGTCTGCGAGTGGTGCGCGACATCCTCAAGGACATCCCTGGTGTTTCGTTCATCGAGTTGGGGGCGCGAGACGTCGTGAGGCATCGGATCGTGGCGTCGATCGTTGAGGCATATCAACGATTCGAGACGGAGAAGAAGAGTTGAGCCGGCCCACCACAGTACGCCTCTCGATCTTCCTCGCCACCGTGGTGGCGACCTGGGCGGTGCTCTCCCTCGGTTCGACAAACGATGAGTCGGGGCTCCGCGTCGGTCAACTCGCGCCGGTTGACTTCGTCGCCGAGGTCGACGCCGACGTCGTCGACGAGGTACAGACCGAGGCCAACCGTGAGGCGGCACGAGAAGCGGTCGACATCAGTGAGGCTCGACAAACCCAACCTGTGATCGAGAGGTCGGTCGAGGAATCGATAAGCGCTGTCTTCGACGATGCAAAGGCCCTCGCCGTGGCCGATCCGCCCACCACACCACCGACAACACTTCCCGAGCTGCCGCCGACCACCACCTCGACGAGCCCATCCAGCGAGAGCACGACGACGACCGCACCCCCTCAACCGGTTCCCGTGACGGGTGTTGTATTTCTTGACGTTGACGGTGATGGCGCCTTCCGCCCGGACGCCGAAGGCGATCGAGTGGATCGTGGCCTCGAGCGAGTGTCAGTTGAGGTGACGGCCGATGGTGAGAGCACGACGACGGTTCAGACGGGACCGGGTGGCGTCTGGCGATACGAGACGAGCGTTGCCTCGATCCGTATACGGGTGGATGACTCCGACTCTCAGATTCCGGACGGCTGGATCATCGATCCCGACGACGTGAGCCAGGTGGTCACTTGCACACAGGAACCATGCCAGGCAGACCCAATCGGGCTCGTCGTGAACACTCGCTCCGTCGAGGAGATCGAAGCAGCCCTTGCGGCGTCCTATCCGTTGCCCGGGGACACCATCACCTATCTGGCGGTTACGGCAGTGGACGATGTAGTCCGAGCCGCATTGGGAGAGCCGGTGCATCTAGATGTTGTCCGCGCTGCTGCCCTAGGCAGGGTCTTCGAGGAGTTCGGACGCAGGATCACCGAGGCCGACCTACAGGAAGTGCAGGCACAGCAAAGAACGAGGCCTCCGTTGGTGTTTCACCCAGACACCGGCCGGGACGAAGTCGGCGGCGAGGCGGCCGGAGAGATCGTCGCCACGTTCTTGCAGGCGAACTATCTGGTCAACACAGACCTCCTGACGCAGAAGCAGAACGAGGCCGCAGCGGCTGTCGAGGACGTGAGCGTTCCGTTCGTGGCCGGCCAGACCATTGTCACCAAGGGGAGCCGGCTGACCGCGCTTCACATATCGGCGATAGAAGAAACGGCTCAGCCTTCCGTCGAGCAGGCTTCCATTGGGCTACTCGCTGTGCTCGCAACCGCGGTCGCGTTGCTCGGCCTATACCTGATGAGGTTCCGCTCCGACCTCTGGGCCAGGCCGCGCATGGTCGCTCTGGTCGGGATCATCATTCTCCTTGCAGCGGCGGCCGTGAGAGGGACCGTGATTCTCGAAGAGGCATCGAGCGCTTACGTCCTGCCTGCGGTCGCGTTCGGATTCATGACCGCAATTCTTTTCGACCAACGCCTTGCAGTTCTGATGACAGTGTTCGTGGGTGTGATCACGGCTCTCGGAACTCTCAGTGCAGAGACGACGGTTTACGCCGTCATGGCTGCACTGGTGCCGATCCCCTTCGTGAGCTCGGTCAGCACCAGGGGGGCTTTCCGCAATGCAGTGGTGCTGTCGGCACTGGCGGCAGCGCTGATAGCCGGAGCCAATTCATGGTTCTTCTACACAGGCCCTCCGACAGGGCTGCTCGATACCGTTGGACCCGCCATCGTTTGGGCTTTTGCGGTGTCTGCAGTTGCTGCGCTTCTCGTCCCGCCCGGGCTTCAATTCTTCGAGTCGGCATTTGACATAACGACGACGCTCACGCTCCTCGACTTGACGGACCGAAACCACGAGGCGCTTCAATTGCTTCAAGAGGAGGCTTTCGGGACGTTCAACCACTCGCTGATGGTCGGCACTCTCGCCGACGCTGCAGCTCGGGCAATAGGCGCAAACTCCCTGTTGGTGAGGGCCATGGCTTATTACCACGACCTCGGCAAGACGCAGAACCCGACCTACTTCATCGAGAACCAGTTCGGAATGTCCAACCCTCACGACCTGCTGGATCCGAAGGAGTCGGCCGAGATCATCAGGAGCCACGTGAGTGCGGGAGTCGCACTTGCCAGAGAACACAAGATCCCAACCGACATCGTGACGGGGATAGTGAGCCACCATGGCGACGGTGTGATGCGCTTCTTCTACGAGAAGGCTCGCGAGATGCACGGTGACGATGTGGACATCGACGACTACCGACACGCCGGACACAAGCCTCGGAGCGCCGAGACAGCGATCCTCATGCTCGCCGATGCCCTGGAGGCGGCGTGCCGTGCGGTTTTTCAGACCGAGGAGCCTGTGCCCGACGCGATCGAAAAGGTAGTTGACCGCATCGTCAACGAAAAGCTAGAGGATGGCCAGCTCTCCCAGTCCCCACTCACACTCGGTGAGATCACCAAGATCCGTCGGGCCTTTTTCGACTCGTTGGTCGGTCACTACCATCAGCGGATCGCCTACCCGAACTTCCCCGGCTCGTGACAGACGAAATCCCCAAGCTTCGCCTGCTTGCAGGCCACTGACTCCATATGAGCGTGTTCCTCGCGGATGAGCAATCGGAGTCGCTCGACCTGGCCAGCTTGAGACGACTGGCGGAGCTGGTCCTCGACGAGGAGGGATTTCCTCCCGACACTCAGCTCACTGTTTTGCTGGTAGACGACGAGGAGATCGCCATCTACAACAGTCGCTTTCTCGACCGGCGCGGCCCCACCGATGTGCTCGCATTTCCGGTCGAGCACCTCTTACCCGGCATCGTGCCGGAGCACGACCCACTGGGACCGCCACTGATCATCGGTGATGTCATCATCTCACCCGCATACGTGAGACGGCAGGCTGCACAGCACGGTGTTGGCTTCGAGAGTGAGATGTCGTTGATGGTCACCCACGGGATCCTGCATCTGCTCGGCTACACCCATGACAACGACGGCGATGCTGAGCGCATGGAGCAGCGTGAGCGCGAGCTCTTGTCGCGGGTCGGGGTCACCCGTCGATGACGGCGCTACTCGTTCTTTCCCTCGCGTTGGTCCTCGTCGGTGGCTGGGTGCGGGCTGCGGGCACCGCTGTTGCCACCATCCCCAGGGCCGACGCTTTGCGCGACGAATCCGACGGGATAGACGGCGCGGGGGTAGTAGCCGCGCTCCTCGATGAACGGGAGGCAATTACGCCTGCCATCGGGCTGGTTGCATCGGCCTGCCTCGTGTTCGGTGCGGTGATTGCAGCTTCTGTGCTCTTATCGGGCCGTTCGTTGTCATCCGCGTTGGCGATTGGGCTCATCGTCGCGTTCACAGTCACCATCGTCGGCGACATCGTGCCCCGGGGTATCGGTCGGGCCAGCGGGCCGTCCGTGGCATACCGCTCCTCCCGGCTGCTCAACGTCGCGGTCAGAATCGGCAGCTGGGCCAATGCTCTGTTCCCTCCTCCCGAGACGAAGCAAGAGACGGACTCTCCGGAGAGCCTCGAAGAGACAGATGAACATGAGCGCGAGCTGATCGATTCGGTCCTTGGGTTCAGTGAGACGATCGTGCGGGAAGTGATGACTCCGCGCCCCGACATGACAACGATCCCGGTGACGTCATCGATCGAGGAGCTGATAGACATCGCGTCGGACGCCGGATACTCCCGAGTCCCCGTCACCTCCAACGGAGACATCGTCGGGCACGTCATAGTGAAGGATCTCCTGTCGATGCTCACCGACGCCTCCCGTCCGGCATCAGTAGCCGAAGTGATGCGTCCAATCGACTTCGTGCCCGAGACGAAACTCGCATCAGTCCTGCTTGGAGAGATGCAGGAAAGCCATGCGCATCAGGTGATCGTTGTTGACGAGTTCGGTGATGTCGTCGGGTTGGTGACGATCGAGGATCTCCTCGAAGAGCTGGTCGGAGAGATCGCGGATGAGACCGACGATGAGGAGATGATGATTCACCCGACCCCGTCTGGGTGGCATGTAGATGGTCGCCTTCCGGTTGGAGACCTGGTCAAGGTGACCGGCGTCGAGTTGCCCGACGACGAGTGGGACACGGTCGGTGGCCTTGTCTTGGGCCTGGCGGAACGGGTCCCGGAAGAAGGAGAAGAGTTCGAGTTCCAAGAGCTGGTGTTGAGTGTCAGGAAGATGCAAGGGCGCCGCGTCTCTGAGGTCGGGGTGAGACGGGCGCAACCCGAGGCTGTGTGAAGTCGGGCTTCGTGGCTGTCGTCGGCCGCCCGAATGTGGGCAAGTCGACACTGGTCAACCAAATGGTCGGAACGAAGGTCTCCATAACGTCGTCGCGACCGCAGACGACCCGCAACGCAATCCGAGGGGTCGTGTCCGGTCCCGACCCCAACGATCCCGAGTACCAAATCGTGCTGGTGGACACCCCTGGGCTGCACCGGCCAAGGACCGAGCTAGGCCACAGGCTGAACGCCACGGTCTCGGGAAGCTTGCGCGATGCCGACATGGCCCTGTTCGTCATAGATGCCACTATGCCCATAGGCCCCGGTGATCGTCTGATCGCCCAGCGCCTCAGCGATTCAAAAGCTCGAGTCGTCACCGCGGTCAACAAGGTCGACCTTGCCTCCCGCTCGGACGTCATCAGCCAACTGTCGAAGGCGGGGGAGTGGGACTTCGACGAGTACTTCGCTGTCTCCGCAGCGAGTGGTCAGGGGGTCCCCGATCTCGTGGCCGCAATTGCGTCTCGTCTCGATGATGGACCTATGTACTTCCCTTCGGGTACGACCACAGATCAACCGGAGGGTTTCGTCATAGGCGAGGTAATCCGGGAGAAGTTCCTGGATCGGCTTCGCCAAGAGCTCCCTCACTCGTTGTTGGTCAGAGTTCAGGAAATAGAGGAGCGCTCCGTCGGTGTCAACGTCGCCGCCGATGTCGTAGTGGAAAGGGCAAGCCAGAAGGGGATCGTGATTGGCTCTGGAGCGGGCGTACTGCGGGACGCCGGCACTGAGGCGCGATCGGAGCTGGAGAGGATTCTGGGCACCAAGGTGCATCTTGACCTTCGGGTTGTGGTCGAGAAAGACTGGCAGCGCCGCCCACAGCTGCTCGACAGGCTCGGGTTCAAAGAGGGCGATCACACGTAGCATCCCCGCATGACGGGCGCGGGCTCCTCAACAGCCAGGGACCTGGCGGCTGCACTTGATGAAGCATGTGCCGCAGGCGGGATGACCTGTGGCGCACTCGGGTTGGTCAGCAACGGCCGGGTGATTGCTCTGACTGCCGCGGGCAGCCTCTCCGAGGGCGGGCCGGAGGCCGATGTGTCGACCCTGTTCGGTCTCGGCTCCGTAGTTGAGCTGCTCACCGCTATAGCCGTGGCCCGCTCCGAGACCATTCAGCATTCGGCATGGGTTTCGGACTATGTGCCGTCCGCCCGGCTCGGCGAGACGACTGTTGAGCAGTTGCTCTCACACTCGAGCGCTCTTCCTCACGCCAGCCGAGATCAGGGCCCGATGGCCCGTGATGCCCTCGAACGCTTCGTGGCAGAAGACGTCGCAACACACAGGCGACGTACGGTTCCGGGCGAGATTGCGTGGGCGACACCCACCGGATATGCCGTTTTGGGTCGGGCAATCGAGGTTCTGGGTTCCGCACCCTTTGATGATCTGCTGAGGGAGCTTGTGCTCGATCCAGCCGGTATGACATCGGCAGCAAGCCCCAGCGAGGTCGATCCGAGCAGGGTCGCCTGGCCAAACGAGAGCTACGGACAGTCGCGGGGGGTCCTTGCCGACGACCGGTCAGGCCATCCCGCCGGATTTCTGTTCGCATCACTGCAGGACCTGGTGGGTTTGGTAACCGGGATACTCGAAGGTTTTCTCATCGACGCGTCCACTTGGGAGCGAATGGCGGGCCAGCACATGTCGCGTCACCTCTCGCACGTGTCCTACCCACTCGTTTTGGCTGCGACTGGATACGGCTTGGGCTGTCAGACGGGTGAGTGGAACGGGCAGCGAGTGGTGCGAAGACCCGGTCGGCAAGCCTCCTATCACTGCACCGTGGAGCTACTCCCAGAGTCGTCCTCTGCGGTGATCCTTCTCACCAATGGAGCCGATGACCGCACATTCAACGGCATCCTGAACCGCTGCTACGAGGCTCTCTGCGGTCGGGGACGTCTCGGGCCCGAACCAGCTCTCCATCCGTTCGACTCCGAACTGGCGACGACCTGGGAGGGGACCTACGTCCATCCTGGCCGGGGCACCATCGTGAAAGTCTCCCAACGCGACGGCGACCTCATCTACAGCGAGGGCGGCGCCGAGGCTCCCCTCTACGGCGTGGGTCAGGGTCGTGCTCTGGTTCCGATGGACTATGGCTCCGCTCCCCTGTGGTTCCCCGGATCCGACGGGCCCGCGCCGTATCTGATGATGTGGGGAGATCCGTACTTCCGCGAGACCCCCGCCCCGTGGTCCGCGGACGACCCGAAGATGTTCAGCGGTCTGTACCGCGACTCTTTCTTTCCCCGCGAGGCGACCGACCTCGACGTTGGCTTCGATGACGGCTCATGGTCGGTGACAAGAGGAGGCGAGCGTTCTCCAGCGGTCCAATTGGGCGACAGAAAGCTGGCCACGGCCTTCGGAATGGCTCATTTCAGCGACGACGGGGCCAGCGTCCAAGTTGGCGACGCAATCGTTTATCGACGTTCATAGAGTCGGTGGCCATGGACATTGCCAGCTATCAGTTCCTCGGCCTTCACCATGGTGAGGACGAAGTACTGACCGTCACCTTCGACAACCCAGACAAACTGAACGCTGTCAGCGAGGTTGGTCACTCGGAGCTCGTGCGGATTTGGCAGGAAGCGGATGCCGACCCCGATGTCAGATCCATCCTCGTACGCGCCCGGGGAAGAGCCTTCTCGGCTGGTGGTGACTACGACATGATCGATCGCATCGCGACGGATCTCGAAACCCACCGCCGCGTTCTCAGAGAAGCACGTGAGTTGGTCCGGAACATGATCGAATGCTCCAAACCGATCGTTTCTGCAATCAACGGGCCCGCCGTCGGAGCTGGGTTGGCGGTGGCGCTTCTCGCTGACGTACCGGTAGCGGGCCGTTCGGCGCGTCTTCTCGACGGTCACACCTCGATCGGTGTCGCGGCCGGTGACCACGCCGCCATCATCTGGCCCCTCCTGGCAGGCATGGCAAAGGCGAAATATCACCTTCTCACCAATGATCCGATCTCCGGCGAAGAAGCCGAGCGCATGGGCCTGGTTGCGCTCGTAGTCGACGACGATCTACTCGACCAAGAAGCTATTTCAATTGCCAGGCGTTTGGCCAACGGTTCGACTGAAGCGCTGCGATGGACAAAGCACACGCTCAATCATTGGCTCCGGATGGCCTACCCCATCTTCGATGCCTCGGTGGCCTACGAGTTCCTCGGCTTCCTGGGGTATGACGCCACCGAGGGGATCGCAGCGGCGAGAGAAAAGCGAGCGCCCGACTTCAGCTGACAACCATCGAGAGGTTCGGTTCAGCCGGATGAAGAGCGTTCGTCGGCCATGCGGGCGAAGTCGAGGTCTTTTGCCGTCAGACCCCCTTCGGAGTGCGTGAAGATCGACAAGGTCACCTTGTTCCAGCGGATGTCGATGTCGGGATGGTGGTCGAGCTTCTCGGCGAGCAGGGCGATTCGTGTGACGAACCCCATCGCTTCGTCGAATCCGCTGAACTCATAGGTCCGCGCGATCGGCTTGCCGTGCCGAGCCCACCCGGGATGCGCGCCCAGGAACGCCTCGATCTCCTGATCGGGTATCAAGCTCACGGGTCTAAACGTAGCCCAAAGTTTGGCAGCGTGGCCGATACCCTCACGGCGATGGCTTTGCGGCATGACCAGGGAATCGTTCTCCGTTCCTACCCGTTTGGCGACGCCGACCGGGTGGTCGTGCTGCTGAGCCCGAACCGAGGAAAGATCCGCACCGTTGCCAAAGGTGTGCGTAAGACCAAGAGCCGCTTTGGGGGTCGTCTCGAACCTTTCACCCACGTAGATCTGGTTCTCTACGAGGGCCGAAACCTAGACACGATCACTCAGGCAGCGGTACTGGAGCCCTTTCCGCGACTCAGAGAGGATCTCGATGCGGTCGTCGCAGCAGGGACCATGGTCGAAGCAGTGGATGCTGTGGCGCAGGAAGACGAAGCCGCAATGAGACTGTTTCTCCTCCTGCAGCGGGGTCTCAAAGCACTCGAGCGGGGCCAGCGAAGCACCGACTTGATCACTAGCTACCTGTTGAAGCTCGCTGATGTCGTGGGTGTTGCACCGGCCCTGGCCCAGTGCGCCTCATGTGGGCGACACGACGATATCCACCGGTTTTCTTTTGGCGGTGGTGGGTCGGTATGTGATCGTTGTCGGGTCGAAGGCACTGTTCGGCTCCGCCCAGGGCTCACCGAATACATGGCGAGACTGGCAGGTTCAGACTTTGCCGATCTTCCGCCGGTGAACGAGTCCCTATCGGGCGAGGCGATGGGCATCGCAAGGCGGTTCGTGGAATACCACCTAGACCGCAAGCTGTCCTCTCTGGCGGTGATGGAGTGAGCCTCGACCTCTCGAGAGTGGACCTGGACAGGCTTCCCACTCACATCGGGCTGATACTCGACGGAAACGGAAGATGGGCCAACGCGCGGGGTTTGACCCGAACCGAAGGCCACTTGGCAGGGGAAGAGGCCCTGTTCGATGTCGTCCAGGGGGCCGTCGAACTCGGCATCCAGTGGATGACCGCCTTCACGTTCTCAACGGAGAATTGGGCTCGCTCCGCCGCGGAGGTCGAGTTCTTGATGTGGTTCAACGAGGATCTTCTGCTGCGCCGGCGGGACGACCTTCATGCCAAGGGCGTGAGAATGCATTTCGTAGGCGATGTCGATGACCAACGAATACCCGAGCGGAACCGGGCTCACATGCGGGACGCCATCGAGCTCACGCGGGGCAATCGGAAGATGAACATGGTGTTCGCATTCAATTATGGAAGCAGGCAAGAGATCGCCCGCGCTGCCAGGCAATTGGCTTCGGCTGCGACCCTGGGTGACATAGATGTGTCAGACATCGACGAGGACGCGGTGGCCAGCGCCTTGCATCTCCCTGACATGCCTGACGTCGACCTGGTGATTCGCACATCGGGCGAGCAGAGGCTTTCGAACTTCCTCTTGTGGCAGGCGGCTTACGCAGAGCTCATCTTCCCTGAGACGCTTTGGCCAGACTTCGATCGTCACTCCCTTGTCGATGCCGTCGTGGAGTACCAATCCCGGCACCGTCGGTTCGGCAGTGCCGAGGACAGTCCCGCAGACCAGGTTGACTAGGGGAAGCATCTGGGCCACCGTTCGAAGGACAAATGACGCAACCCACGCTCGAAATCATCTCGAACCTCGCCAAAAAGCGCGGATTCGTATTTCAGTCCTCCGAGATCTACGGCGGTCTCAGGTCTGCCTATGACTACGGCCCCCTGGGCGTCGAATTGCTCCGTAACGTCAAGGAGGACTGGTGGCGGGTCATGGTGCAGCTGCGGCCTGACATCGTGGGCATCGATTCAGCCGTTCTTCAAGCGCGTGAAGTGTGGCGGGCGTCGGGCCACGAGGAGGTCTTCACCGACCCGATGGTCGAATGCCGGCACTGCAACAGCCGGCACCGCCTCGACAAGCTCGACGACCCGAACACCTGCCCCACCTGTGGCAACTGGGGCACCCTCGGCGACCCTCGTGACTTCAACCTCATGTTCAAGACCCACATGGGGCCGGTCGAGTCGGCCGAGAACTTGGTCTACCTGCGCCCCGAAACGGCTCAAGGCATCTTCACCAACTTCGAGAACGTGCGTCGCACCAACCGACTGAAGCTCCCATTCGGCATAGCCCAGATTGGAAAGTCGTTCCGCAACGAGATCACGCCCGGCCAATTCGTGTTCCGGACCAGGGAGTTCGAGCAGATGGAGATGGAGTTCTTCTGCCGTCCCGAAGAGAGTGACGAGTGGTTCCAGTACTGGCTCGAGGAGCGGTTGGGGTGGTATGTGGGCCTCGGCATGACCGAGGAGAACATCAGGGTCCGCCCCCACGAGGAGGACGAGTTGAGCCACTACTCGGCGGGCACTGCCGACATCGAATATCGGTTCCCATGGGGCTGGGACGAGTTGGAGGGGGTCGCCAACCGAACCGACTACGACCTTCGTCAGCATGCCGAGCATTCGGGCGCCGACCTGAGGTACTTCGAGCAGGAGACCAACGAGAGGTTCTTCCCACACGTGATCGAGCCAGCGGCCGGGGCAACCCGGGCGACCTTCGCCTTCATGATCGACGCATTCGCCGAGGAAGAGGTCAACGATGAGACCCGCACGGTGCTGAAGCTCCACCATCGCCTGGCGCCCTACAAGGCAGCGGTTCTACCCCTCTCCAAGAAGCCCGAGCTGATCGAGCCGGCCGAGCGACTGGCAACCGAGATTCGGAAACACTGGATGGTCGAGTTCGACATCACCCAGTCGATCGGTCGGCGATACCGGCGTCAGGATGAGATCGGTACCCCCTTCTGTGTGACAGTGGACTTCGACTCTCTCGACGACCATGCGGTCACGGTCAGGGACCGCGACACGATGGACCAAGACCGGGTCTCCATGGACTCCCTCGTCGACTACCTGGCCAAGAAGCTCGACTGACATCACAGGCCTCCCTCGAGGCGCGGATAGCTCCTTATGATCGCCCCATGGCCGACCGCGGAGACATCGACAGAGTGCGCGAGGCGACCGACCTCGTCGATCTCATCTCAGAGGTCACGAAGGTGAAGAAGTCGGGGCGGAGCTTCATGGCGATCTGCCCCTTCCATCAGGAGAAGACCCCCTCGATGTCAGTGGACCGGGCTCGGGGCCTTTATCACTGCTTCGGCTGCGGAAAAGGGGGAGATGTCTTCACTTTCGTGCAGGAAACGCAAGGCCTCGACTTCGGCGAGTCGGTCGAATCACTCGCCAAGAGAGCCGGCATCACACTCACTGTTGGCACAGATGACGGCGAAAGGCGGGGGAGGAGGGCCAGCGCTGTCGAGGCCATCCGGCGAGCTATCGACCTCTACCACACCCGTCTCAAGAAGTCTCCCGAAGCGGGCCCTGCTCGTGCCTATCTCCGTGCCCGTGGCTACGACCTCGGCATCATCGAGGAGTGGCGGCTCGGCTTTGCCGGCACGGACTGGGACACCCTCTCCAAGTCACTGAAGACTGCCGGGTTCGGTGACCGGGCAATGCTCGACGGAGGGTTGGCGCGCCGAGGCCGCCAAGGGCTCTACGACGTGTTTCGAGGCAGGCTCATGTTCCCGATTCACGATGTGAGGGGTGACCCTGTTGGCTTCGGTGGCCGAAAGGTGGAAGGCATCGAGGCGAAAGCGACCAGCAACCCCGACGCCAAGTACGTCAACTCCGCCGATTCAGTCGTATACCACAAGGCGAATGTCCTCTTTGGACTCGACCGGTCAAGGAAGTCGATCTCATCGGACGGTGAGGCCGTCGTCGTAGAGGGATACACCGATGTGATAGCGATGCACCAAGCCGGCATAGCAACTGCGGTGGCAACCTGCGGCACGGCCCTCGGCGACGGTCACTTCGACCTTCTGCGGAGATTCACCGACAGAGTCGTGCTTGCGTTCGACTCGGACGAGGCAGGGACCAGGGCTGCGCTCCGAGGAGACGAGCTGGAATCGCCATTCCGGCTGGACATCGATCTCCGCGTGGCCGTGATGCCCGATGGACTTGACCCCGCCGACCTCGTCCAGGCGGATCGGTCGGGCGACCTGATCGCCGCGGTCCGCGAGGCGAGGCCGCTTCTCGAACACCGCATTGCCCACGAGGTGTCCCGGTTCGACCTTGACGGCCCGGAGGGCAGGGCAAGGGCTGTCCATGCTGCCGCGAGCCATGTGAGGCGCGTGCGTGATCCCATCGCCAGGCGCGAGTACAGCCGGTATGTGGCACGACTGACCGGAGTCGAGCTGCCCACGGTCGAGGAGGCCGTGGGGAGGGCCAGGACCGGGACAGGCGGTGAAAGCCCGGCCGATGATGTCAAGCCGCTCGATCGGGTGGAGTCAGAGTTGCTGCGTGTCGTGCTCGCCAATCAGCCGGGCGCGGGCGACGTGTCCGCTGACGATTTCACCGACAAGAGGCTTGCCGGCGCATACGAGGCGGTTGCCGACATCGTCTCCGAAACCCCGCAGGGGACTCCAGTCGATGTGTCGCGGGTCTCCGATCCCGATGCGCAGAGTGTGCTGCGCTCCCTCTCATTCGACACGACTCCGCTCCCGAATTGGACCGACGTCTGGACCCGAGCCAGGGGGCGGAAGATCGACCTCGAGATCGACAAAATGGAGGAACAACTGGCCGATCTCGATGAAGGATCAGAGCTTCATTCCGAAGTGCTCCGCGGCTTGATAGCTTTACAGCAGGAGAAGAGGTCCCTAGGAGGGACATGACGAGCAACGACCTCACCCGAGTGACCCTCGCCCTGATCAAAAGGGGTAATCACCGCGGGTTCCTCACGATGGCCGAGGTCCAACAAGACCTCGAGGACATCGAGGCAACCGGAGAAGCGTTCGAGAAGGTTGCAGACGAGCTCCGGGCCAAGGGCATCCGCCTGGTCGAGGAGGGCCCTGAGGTCACCGAGGAGGCCATCGAGGTGTCCTCTATCTCCCTGTCCGACCCGGTGCGCCTCTATCTCAACGAGATCGGCCGGTACCCGTTGCTCACCGCCCAGCAGGAGGTCGAGCTGGCTTTGCACATGGAGAGCGGCCGCCGGGCGAGGGATCGCCTCGGTGGAGAGGAGACCCTCGATGAGGACGATCGTTCATTCCTGGCCCACGAGGTCGAGATGGGGGAAGCGGCCCACAAACAATTGGTCCAGTCCAACCTGAGACTGGTGGTGGCGATCGCCCGACGCTATGTGGGGCGCGGGATGTCGCTGTTAGACCTGATACAGGAAGGCAACTTCGGTCTGATGCGTGCCGTGGAGAGGTTCGATTACCGCCGCGGGTTCAAGTTCTCTACCTATGCGACCTGGTGGATTCGCCAGGCGATCTCCCGTGCCATCGCTGACCAGGGCCGGACCATCCGTATGCCGATCCACGTTCTCGACGCGGTCAACAAGCTGACAAGGGTCCGTCGCGAGCTGACCCAGGTCCACGGCCGGGCTCCGACGGTGGAGGAGCTGGCAATCGAGCTGGACCTGGACGAGACCAGGGTCACTGAGCTGACCAGGATCGCCCAGGACACGGTGTCGTTGGAGACGCCGGTCGGGGAAGACGAGGACGGGACACTGGCAGACCTGGTCGAGGACATCGACTCGGAGAACCCATCCGATGTCGCAGCCTTCGCCTCGTTGCAGGATCAGCTCGCCATGGCCCTGGAGGGGCTCTCCGAACGCGAGCGCCAGGTCTTGATCATGAGGTTTGGCCTTGCCGATGGGCGGATGCGGACCCTGGAGGAGGTGGGTTCACACTTCAATGTGACCCGGGAGCGGATTCGCCAGTTGGAGACCAAGGCCCTCGCCAAGCTGAGGCATCCGGACAAGTCGGGCAAGCTCGAAGGGTTCCTGGAGAGCTCTTAGCGGTCGGTGACCCATTGGGCGAGGCGCAGGTCTGCGGTGAAGGCTCGTTTCGCGACTGCTACGGCCACCACCACCGCTCCGACGCCGACAGCCCCGAGAACGAGGTAGACGATCACGAGCTGCACCAACACCGCAGGTATTGGCTCGGCTCCTGCGAGGAGCATGCCTGTCATCGTCCCGGGTAAGGCGATCAACCCGATCACCTTGGTCCGCTCGATCTGAGGGAGGAGGGCCTGGCGAACCGCAGCCCGCGTCACCTCACGTGAAGCACCCCGTCGGTCGAAACCGAGAGCGAGAAGGCCCTCGATCCGCTCGGGCTTGTCCATGAACTCGGTTTTGATCAGCTCGACCGACTGGACGGCAGCGGGGAGCGTGTTGCCAAGTGTGAGCCCGGCGATGACCACGAGGGTGACTGGCTCGAAGGCGAGGACGCCGACGCCGAATATGAGACCGACTGTGACCGCGACCGACCCGGCCAAGGCCGCCAAGGCCGGCCGGCGCACGCCTGGCAGGTGTCCGGTCCGTCGCGCTACCACTTCGGTGGAGACCAGAGTCATCCCGACCACCCAAACCCAAGACCATGTGAAGGCTTGAGTTGCCTCGAAGATGATCGCGAACAAGGCACCGACTGCTATCAGTTGAAGTGCCGCCCGGAGTGAGGACCAGATCAGGGGCGCTTCCAGGTCGAGCCTGCGCCACAGCGAGATCACGACAACCACAGCGATCAAAGCGAGAGACGAGAAGGCCTCTATCCATCCGATGTCACCCGGCACAGGAGCGATAGTGGCAGGGAACGGGCGGGATCCTCAACTCGGGCTACAGCAGGTCGATTGGTAACCTGTGCCGGCCATTCGGCGCCATTCCGCGGTAGCTCAATTGGCAGAGCAGTGGACTGTTAATCCATTGGTTGTAGGTTCGAGTCCTACCCGCGGAGCAATCCGCGGATTTCGTTCTA
>JAWWBL010000037.1:0-15167 GCA_033720975.1 Acidimicrobiia bacterium
ATCGCAGCAGTCAACGTCGTCTTCCCATGATCAATATGACCCATCGTCCCCACATTCACATGAGGCTTCGTCCGCTCAAACTTCTGCTTGGCCATGGTCCTTCTCTCTCCTTGTTGTTACCTGTAAAACCTCAGGCCTCACCGCGGCGATGCGACACGATTTCATCGGCGATCGACTCAGGCACGTCCTGATATGAGTTGAATTGCATTGAATAGGTGGCACGCCCCTGCGTCTTCGAACGCAGGTCGGTGGCGTAACCGAACATCTCCGACATCGGCACCTGAGCCTTGATCACCTGGCTGTTGCCCCTTTGGCTCATCCCTTCGACCTTGCCCCGGCGACTGTTCAGATCACCGATGACGTCCCCCATGTACTCCTCGGGGGTGGTGACCTCCACATCCATGACCGGCTCGAGAAGCTTGACGCCTGCCTTGCGGGCAGCGTCTTGGAGAACCATCGATCCGGCGATCTTGAAGGCCATCTCGGATGAGTCGACGTCGTGGGACGAGCCGTCGACGAGGACCGCCCGGACGTCGACCAGCGGATAGCCGGCAAGCACTCCTTGATCGAGGGCTTCCTCGATCCCGGCGTCGACCGACGGGATGTACTCCCTCGGGATCGAGCCGCCCTTGATCTGATCGATGAACTCGTAACCCCCGCCCGGCCCGGTGGGCTCGAGGTTGATGACCACGTCGGCGTACTGGCCCTTGCCGCCGGTCTGCTTCACATGGCGGTACTGGACCTTCTCCACGCCCTTGCGGATGGTCTCGCGATAGGCGACCTGTGGCTTGCCAACCGACGCGTCCACCTTGAACTCACGGAGAAGACGATCCACGAGGATCTCCAGGTGGAGCTCCCCCATACCCGAGATGATCGTCTGGCCGGTCTCCTCGTCGGAGCGGACCAGGAAAGTCGGATCCTCCTCGGAGAGTTTGTGGAGGGATGTCGACAGCTTGTCCTCGTCCGACTTCGTTTTCGGCTCGATGGCAACGGAGATGACCGGTGCCGGAAACTCCATCGACTCGAGCTGAATCGGGTTCGCCGGGTCACAGAGAGTGTCGCCCGTGGTGGTCGCCTTGAAGCCGATGCCGGCAACGATGTCACCAGCGAACACGTCGTCGACGTCTTCACGGCTGTTGGCGTGCATGCGGAGGATCCGACCGACCCGCTCTTTCTTGCCCGTGACGGCGTTGAGAACCGTGCCTCCCTTGGAGAGGTGGCCCGAGTAGACGCGGAAATATGTGAGCTTGCCCACATGGGGGTCGGACATGATCTTGAAGGCGAGAGCGCTGAATGGCTCTGAGTCGGCGTGGAGGCGGTCCATCGCCACCTCCTCGTCGCCGGGCTTGAACCCCTTGATGGGTGGGAGATCATCGGGGCTAGGGAGGTACGCCACGATGGCATCCAGCAGCAGCTGGACTCCTTTGTTCTTGAAGGCAGAGCCGCAGAACACAGGTGTGAAATCGTTGTTGATGGTGCCTGCCCGGACTCCGGCCTGAATCTCCTTGGACGTCAGATCGCCGTTCTCCAGATAGGCCTCGAGGAGGTCCTCGGATGTCTCGGCGACCGTCTCTAGAAGCCGCTCTCGGTAGGAAGCTGCCTGATCGGCGAGGTCTTCCGGGATCTCGGTGGTCTGCCAACTCTTACCGTCGTCACCCTTCCAGATGTGAGCCTGCATCTCAACGAGGTCGATCACACCGACGAAGTCGGATTCGGCCCCGATCGGGAGTTGCATGACGAGCGGTTTGGCACCGAGGCGCTCCACTATCGAGTTGACGTCGAAATAGAAATCGGCGCCCGTCCGATCGAGCTTGTTGATGAAGCAGATCCTCGGGACGCCGTATCTGTCGGCTTGGCGCCAGACGGTCTCGGACTGTGGCTCGACACCGGCTACGCCGTCGAATACGGCTACTGCGCCGTCGAGTACCCGAAGGGCTCGCTCCACCTCGACCGTGAAGTCGACGTGGCCTGGGGTGTCGATGATGTTGATCCAATGGTCATGCCAGACACACGTGGTGGCGGCGGAGGTGATGGTGATGCCACGCTCCTGCTCCTGCTCCATCCAGTCCATCGTGGCCGAGCCTTCGTGGACCTCACCGATCTTGTAGTTACGGCCGGTGTAATAGAGGATGCGCTCAGTCAGGGTCGTTTTGCCCGCGTCAATGTGAGCCATGATCCCGATGTTTCGGGTCCGGCTCAGCGGCACTTGCCGCAGGTGATGAAGCGCGTTGTCGCTCATTTTCCTTCTATTACTCCGACTCGTTATTCGGTTGTGAACGCTCCCCGTCCGGCGGTTCGGACCCGGAGATTTTCGAGCCCGCCTGCCTGGAACGTTCGGGTGATCTGTTGTGCTCGCGTTACCAGCGATAGTGGGCGAAGGCCTTGTTGGACTCCGCCATCTTGTGGACGTCTTCCTTCCGCTTCACCGCTGAACCGGTGTTGTTGGAGGCGTCCAAAATCTCGTTGGCGAGACGCATAGCCATCGTCGTCTCGCGGCGCTGCCGGGCGTATCCGACGAGCCAGCGAATCGCCAGGCTGTTCTGCCGGCGAGGTGAGACCTCGACCGGTACCTGATATGAGCTTCCCCCGACCCGGCGTGAACGGACCTCGACCTGGGGCCTGATGTTGTCGATGGCCCTCTTCAGGATCACGGTCGGGTCTTGGCTGGTCCGCTGCTCCACGGTCTCGAGGGCGTCGTAGACGATGGCCCTCGCCAGATCCTTCTTCCCTTTGAGAAGGACCTTGTTGATCACCTGGCTGACAAGGACACTACGGAAGACCGGGTCCGGCTCGACCTGTCGCTTCTGGGCTGGGGCTCTTCGCATTATGCGTCTCGCTTCGTCCCGTAACGGCTGCGTGACTGCTTTCGGTCCCCAACGCCGGACGCGTCTAGGGCTCCCCTGATGACCTTGTAGCGAACACCGGGCAGGTCGCGGACACGGCCACCGCGCACGAGCACGATGCTGTGCTCCTGGAGGTTGTGACCCTCACCGGGGATGTATGCCGTCACCTCGACACCCGAAGAAAGGCGAACGCGGCAGACCTTGCGAAGGGCCGAGTTCGGCTTCTTCGGGGTCACCGTGTAGACACGGGTGCAGACCCCCCTCCTCTGAGGGGCGCCGGCGAGACCCGCAGTCTTCACCTTCTTCTTCTTTGGCTTCCTGCCCTCGCGGACAAGCTGACCGATGGTTGGCATGTTTCTCCTTACGCGAGGAAGCGGCGTCGGGCACAACCCCAATCGCCGTTCCTGTTGTGAGACCTCTCGTATCGGCACCGCAACCGGGTATCCGATCGTTCGACCGGTGGGCCCGTCGCACGGGAACCGGGAACGGCGAGGATTCTACGTGTTAGCTGGTATATGTACCAAATTGGATGCCCCCCTCCCCGCCGTCGGCGGGACTCCCCCCGCACGCGGGGGGAGAAAACCCTTGACCCCCTCGCCGAGTTTCGCCCGGCATTCGCCCGGGGCTATTCCTCTTCGTTCGAGCCGTCATCGGCATCGGAGCCCAGTGACGCCAGCCACTCGGCGGGATCCTCGGGGAGACCCTCGTCCTCACTGGGAGCGGACCCGTCTCCGAGAAGGCCGAGGCTGGCGACGGTGGTCGCTCCGGGCAGCGTGGGCTGCAAGACCTGATACTGGGTTGCTCCAGTACCGGCCGGTATCAGCTTGCCGATGATGACATTCTCCTTGAGGCCCCTCATGAAATCTGAGCGGCTCTGGATGGCGGCATCGGTGAGAACCCGCGTCGTCTCCTGGAACGATGCAGCCGACAGCCAGGAGTCAGTCGCCAGGGATGCCTTGGTGATACCCATGAGCTCCGGCCGACCCTCGGCGGGCCGCTTGCCCTCAGCCACCAGCTCCTTGTTCACGTCCCGGAACCTCTGATCGTCGATCAGGGCCGCCGGTAGGAAATCGGAGTCGTTGGGCGCAACCACTCTGACCCTGCGGAGCATCTGACGCACGATCATCTCGATGTGCTTGTCGTGGATCTCGACCCCCTGCGACCGGTACACCTCCTGTACCTGGTCGACCAGGTACTGCTGGGTTGCACGGACGCCCCGAATCTCGAGGACCTCCTTCGGATCAAGGGGGCCTTCGGTCAGCTGGGTTCCTGCCTCGACCTCGGTCGAACCGATGAATCGCAGTTTGGCGAAACGGGAGATTGGGTAGACGACCTCCTCGTCTCCGGACGTGACGACGATCCGCCGGCCCTCCTCATCGTCATGGAGGACGGCGGTGCCGCTCATCTCGGATAGGACAGCCTTGCCCTTCGGTGTTCGAGCCTCGAACAACTCCACCACGCGGGGCAAACCGTGCGTGATGTCCTCACCGGCGACTCCTCCTGTGTGGAAGGTTCTCATAGTCAGCTGAGTGCCAGGCTCGCCGATCGACTGGGCGGCCATGATTCCAACGGCCTCGCCGGTCTCCACGATCCTGCCCGTCGCCAACGACAAGCCGTAACAGGTCTGACAGACCCCGCCCCGGGTATCACATGTCAGGGGCGACCGAACCCGAACCGTCTCGATGTCGGCGCCTTCGATGGCATGAAGCTCCTTGGTGCCGATGATGGTGCCCGCTCGGAGCTTGTTGTCATCCTCGGTTGCGATGAAGGCGTAACCGCCCTTCTCGGTCTCCTGCTTGAGATCGTCGGCGAGAGCGCGGCCGTAGATCCGGGAACGAATGTTGCGGATCTTCTGGCCCCGGTCGTCTATCACGCGAATCATGATCCCGCGATCTGTCTCGCAGTCTTCCTCGAGGATGATCATCTCCTGAGACACGTCGACTAGCCGACGAGTCAGGTAGCCCGAGTCGGCAGTTCGCAGAGCCGTGTCCGCCAGCCCCTTGCGGGCGCCGTGGGTGGAGATGAAGTACTCGAGAACCGAGAGGCCCTCCCGGAAGTTGGAGATGATCGGACGCGGGATGATGTCACCCTTCGGGTTGGCCACCAGGCCGCGCATGCCAGCGATCTGGCGGACCTGCATCATGTTCCCGCGGGCGCCGGAGCCCACCATCATGTCCAGCGAGTTGAATTGCTCGGTCTTGAGGCTGGCCTTCATCGCATCGGTGACCTTCTCGGTCGCCTCCGTCCAGATCTCGATCAGTTCTTGGCGCCGCTCATCATCGGTGACGACTCCCTTCGTGAAAAGGGTCTGCACCTTCTCCGCACGCTCCTCGTATTCAGCGAGGATGTCCGTCTTGTTCTCGGGAGTTCGGACGTCGTCGAGGGCGATCGTCAGACCTGCCTTGGTGGCGAACTCGAAACCGAGCGACTTGACCTTGTCCAGGGTGGTCGCCACTGCCGATTTCGGATAGCGGGCGATGATCGTCTCAATCAGAAGTCGAAGATCCGATTTGATCACGGCTGAGTCCACGAACGGGAAGTCCTCGGGGAACGCCTCGTTGAGAAGCACCCGCCCGAGAGTCGTTTCCGAGAGAGCCTTCGGGTCGAAGGGCTCGTCGTTGAGAAGCTTGCCCAGCGTTTGTCTCAAGTCCGCGTGGTTCTGGGGATCCCCGGCGAGGGGCCCAAGCCGGATCTTGATCGGAGCATGAAGCGACAGCTCTCCTATCTCGTATGCCATCACTGCCTCGTCGACATCGGAGAAGATGCGACCTGCACCCTTGCCATCTTCAACGAACTCGGAGAGGTAGAAGATGCCGATGACCATGTCCTGAGACGGAGTCACGATCGGGCGACCTGACGCCGGAGACAACACGTTGTTGGTCGACAGCATCAAGACCCTTGCCTCGGCCTGAGCCTCGGCGGAAAGGGGAAGGTGGACGGCCATCTGGTCTCCGTCGAAGTCGGCGTTGAACGCCTCACACACCAACGGATGGATCTGAATCGCCTTGCCTTCGACAAGGACCGGCTCGAACGCCTGAATGCCGAGACGGTGCAGAGTCGGGGCCCGGTTGAGGAGCACCGGATGCTCCTGGATCACATCGGAGAGAACATCCCACACCTGAGGCCGCTGACGCTCGACCATCCTCTTGGCTGCCTTGATGTTCTGGGCGAGGTCCAGATCGACCAGCCGCTTCATGACAAAAGGCTTGAACAACTCCAGGGCCATGATCTTTGGCAGACCGCACTGATGCAGCTCCAACTGAGGACCCACGACGATGACTGAGCGGCCTGAGTAGTCGACTCGCTTGCCCAGCAGGTTTTGCCGGAAACGACCCTGCTTTCCCTTGAGCATGTCTGAAAGCGACTTGAGGGCGCGGTTGCCCGGCCCGGTCACGGCGCGGCCGCGCCGACCATTGTCGAACAGGGCGTCCACAGCCTCCTGAAGCATCCGCTTCTCGTTGTTGACGATGATCTCGGGCGCCCCGAGATCCAGCAGCCTCTTCAACCGGTTGTTCCTGTTGATCACGCGGCGATAGAGATCGTTCAAGTCGGAGGTGGCGAAGCGACCGCCGTCGAGCTGAACCATCGGGCGAAGATCGGGCGGAATCACTGGCACCGTCTCGAGGATCATGTCCTCCGGTGTGTTCTTACCCTCCCAGAACGGTTTGACCACCTTCATGCGCTGGGTGGCGCGCTGCCTCTTCTGCTGTGACCTTCCCTCGAGGTGCTCGTGCAAGCGATCCATCTCGGCGTCCAGGTCAAGGCTGGTCAGAAGTGCCTTCACAGCTTCGGCGCCCATACCGCCCTCGAAGTAGTCGGCGTATCGGAAATAGATCTCACGCCAGAGCTGCTCAGACTCGATGAGCTGCTTCGGCCCCATCGTGCGGAAGGTGTCGAACGCCTCCTGGATGAGCTCGATCTCTCTCTCGCTCCGCTCCTTGCGCTCCTTGATCTCCTTCTCGACCTCGCGGCGGCGGGCGTTGATCTCTTGGGTCTTGGCGCCGCCTTCCTCCATTCTCTCGAGCTCGTCTTCGAGGGCCTCGAGGCGTACCTCGTGCCACTCCTCGAACTCGGACTTGACCAGCTCGAGCTCGTCACCAAGGGCGGCCTCGAGCTCGGGGAGGTCCTTCTGGCGGGCCTCGTCGTTCACGGAGGTGATGATGTAGCTGGCGAAGTAGATGACCTTCTCCAGCTCCTTGGGCGACATGTCGAGCAGGTAGCCGAGACGGCTGGGAACGCCCTTGAAGAACCAGATGTGGGTAACCGGGGCGGCCAGCTCGATGTGCCCCATGCGCTCGCGGCGTACCTTGGAGCGGGTCACCTCGACTCCGCAGCGCTCGCAGATGATCCCCTTGTAGCGGATCCTCTTGTACTTGCCGCAGTAGCACTCCCAGTCCCTCTGGGGGCCAAAGATGCGCTCGTCGAAGAGACCTTCTTTCTCGGGACGAAGCGTGCGGTAGTTGATCGTCTCGGGCTTCTTCACCTCACCGTACGACCAGGCACGGATCTGGTCGCTCGAGGCCAGGCCGATCTTCAGTTCATCGAAAAGTTGTTGTGCCATGTTTTGTCAGCGGACTTTGGCCGAGGGTCTCCTCCGGTCCGCTCTCATCTCCTTTTGGGGATCAATTCCAAGGTTGCTGCAATCGGTTACTCCGTCGGCCAAACAGACGCCGGTCCGCCGAAGCTTCCGCTCCGTAATCACTCTCAATCTGAATCGGGGCGCTCCGGCCTACTCAGGTCGATGCCAAGGGTCTCCACCGAGCGATAAGGCTCGTCTTCGAGCTCGCGAAGCTCGACCTCCTCACCAGCTGAGAGCATCTCAACGTTGAGACACAAGCTCTGCATCTCCTTGACGAGGACCCTGAAAGACTCAGGGATCCCGGGCTCGGGAATGTTGTCGCCCTTGACGATCGCCTCGTAGACCTTCACCCGTCCCTGCACGTCGTCGGACTTGATGGTGAGGAGCTCCTGAAGCGCATATGCAGCGCCATAGGCCTCGAGGGCCCAGACCTCCATCTCACCGAATCGCTGCCCGCCGAATTGGGCCTTACCTCCCAGCGGCTGCTGGGTGATCATGCTGTAAGGACCGGTCGAACGGGCGTGGATCTTCTCGTCGACAAGGTGGACCAGCTTGAGCATGTAGATGTAGCCAACGGTCACCGCAGTGTCGAAGGGCTCTCCTGTACGGCCGTCGTAGAGAACGGCCTTGCCATCTTCGCCGACGAGCTTGTCACCGTCCCTGTTGGGCAGCGCCGAGGAGATGACCTGCATGATCTCGTCTTCCTGGGCGCCGTCGAACACAGGCGTTGCCGTGTTGGTCCAAGGCTTGGCGCCAACCGAGGCAGGCGAATCTCCCTTGAACGGCTCCCAACCCTGCGCCGCGGCCCAACCGAGATGCGTCTCGAGAACCTGGCCGAGATTCATCCGAGAAGGAACGCCCAGCGGGGAAAGGATGATGTCCACCGGTGTCCCGTCGGGGAGAAACGGCATCTCCTCCTCGGGGAGGACCTTTGAGATCACACCCTTGTTGCCGTGGCGGCCGGCGAGCTTGTCCCCCGCTGCGATCTTGCGCTGGGTGGCCACGTAGATACGAACGAGCTCGTTCACTCCGGGCTGTAGGTCGTAGCCGTCCGCACGCTTGAACACCTTGACGCCGATGATCTTGCCGGTCTCACCGTGGGGCACCTTGAGCGAGGTGTCACGGACCTCTCTCGCCTTCTCACCGAAGATGGCCCTGAGGAGCCGCTCTTCAGGGGTCAGTTCGGTCTCACCCTTCGGCGTGACCTTGCCAACCAGATAGTCCCCGGGACCGACTTCAGCCCCGACCCGGATGATTCCCTCGTCGTCGAGGTTGGCGAGGACCTCCTCGGGGACATTCGGGATGTCCCTTGTGATCTCCTCGGCACCCAGCTTGGTGTCACGAGCATCGATCTCGTGCTCCTCGATGTGGATCGAGGTGAGGACGTCGTCCTTGACCAGGCGCTCGCTGATGACGATTGCATCCTCGAAATTGTGTCCCTGCCAGGGCATGAAGGCCACGAGCAGGTTGCGTCCGAGTGCGAGCTCGCCGCCCTCGGTGGAAGGACCATCTGCCAGGACGTCGCCGACCTTGACCTTGTCACCCTCGCGGACGATCGGCTTGTGGTTGATGCAGGTGCCCTGATTCGAGCGCTTGAACTTGTCGAGAGCGTAGGTGTGCTTCTTGTTGGCGCCCTTCTCTTTCACAACGATCTCGTCGCCGGTGACTTCGATCACCTCACCGTCCACAGCCGAGACGATCAGATCACCCGAGTCCTGGGCGGCGCGGGCCTCCACGCCGGTGCCCACCAGTGGGGCCTCGGCATTGAGGAGCGGCACGGCCTGGCGCTGCATGTTGGAGCCCATCAGAGCCCGGTTGGCGTCGTCATGCTCCAGGAAGGGAATCAGCGACGTCGAGACCGAAACGATCTGCTTCGGGGACACGTCCATGTAGTCCACACTCTTCGGAGTCACGTATTCGACCTCGCCCCCCGCTCGGCGTACCAGCACCCTCTTGTTGGCGAAGGAACCGTCCTCCTTCAGTGGTGCGTTGGCCTGGGCGATGACATGACGCTCTTCTTCGCTTGCGGTCAGGTAGTCGACCTTGGATGTCACCTTGCCGTCCTCGACCTTGCGGTAGGGGGTTTCGATGAACCCGAAGTCGTTGACTCGGGCGTATGAGGCCAGAGAACCGATCAGGCCGATGTTGGGACCCTCCGGTGTCTCGATGGGGCACATGCGCCCGTAGTGAGAGGGATGGACGTCACGCACCTCGAAACCTGCCCGCTCTCTCGAAAGCCCTCCTGGCCCCAGCGCCGAAAGTCGGCGTCGGTGAGTGAGGCCGGCCAGTGGGTTCGGTTGATCCATGAACTGGCTCAGCTGGCTGGTTCCGAAGAACTCCTTTATGGCCGCCGTCACAGGGCGGATGTTGATCAGGCTCTGTGGGGTGATGGCGTCGGGGTCCTGGGTTGTCATGCGCTCGCGGACCACACGCTCCAAACGGGTCAGGCCGACGCGGACCTGGTTCTGGACCAGCTCGCCCACGGTGCGGATGCGGCGATTGCCGAAGTGGTCGATGTCGTCGGTGTGGATCGAGACCTTGGCTCCCTGGTGTGTGGTCATGGTCGACTCGCCGGCGTGAAGGGCAACCAGATACTTGATTGCATCCACGATGTCCTCGTCGCGGAGCATCTGCAGACCCTCGGCGCGGTAATCCTTCGGGGCCTTCTCCTCGAACTTCTGCGCGATCTTGTAGCGCCCCACTCGGGTCAAGTCGTAACGCTTGGGATTGCGGAACAGGGTCTGGATGAGCCCGCGGGCTGACTCCACGGTCGTGGGCTCGCCGGGGCGGAGCTTCCGATACAGGTCGAGAAGTGCCTCTTCCTTGTCGGCGGCTGTGTCCTTTTCGATCGTGTTCTTGATCGACTCGGCACCGTTGAACATCTCGAGGATCTCCTCATCGGTCTCGGCAATGCCGAGCGCCTTGAGGAAGGCGGTGACGTACTGGCGGCGCTTGCGATCGACCCGAACACCGATCGTGTCCTTCTTGTCGGTGTCGAACTCGAGCCAGGCGCCCCGACCCGGGATCACCTTGCCGGAGTAGATCATCTTGTCAGAGGTCTTGTCCTTGGCAACGTCGTAGTAGATCCCCGGTGACCTAACCAATTGCGAGACGATGACGCGCTCGGTGCCGTTGATGATGAACACGCCCTTGTCGGTCATGATCGGGAAATCGCCCAGGAAGACCTGTTGCTCCTTGATCTCACCGGTTCCCTTGTTCATGAACCGGGCGGTGACGAACATCGGCTGGGCATAGTTGGCGTCCCTCTCGCGAGCCTCCTCGAGGCTCATTTGGGGCTCGCCAAAGCGATGATCGGTCAATTCGAGGGCCAGGGTCCCGGTGAAATCCTCGATCGGGCTTATCTCGTTGAAGATCTCGCGGAGACCTTCGTCGAGGAACCATTGGAACGACTCGTGTTGGACTGCTAGTAGGTCGGGTAGGGGGAGTACTTCGGGAATCTTCCCGAAAGAAAAGCGCTCAGCCACGCGCGAAGCCAAGGGGACCCTCCTTGAGGTGTGGGATTAGGGGATGACGCAAGACAGGGCATACTAGCAGACGCGCGAGCATGCCCCAACTGGAAATTTCTGCTTGTCGAACCGGCCGCTGGGGGCACCGCCCCTGGCGTCCGGTCCTGTCCTTGTGGACTGCCGCCACTCTATCGCAAGAACTCGACAGAGGTCAAGGAGTTGACCGCTTACTAAACAATTGTTTAGTATCCTAAACATGCGTTCAGTCGTCGAGGACAAGACCACTGCGGCCAGGATCCGTGACGCAGCCATCGCTCGCTTCCCAATCGATGGGATCAACGGGACCACCCTCCGCGCCGTCGCAGCCGATGCCGGAGTTTCGCCCGGCCTGGTGATCCATCACTTCGGGTCGAAGGAAGGGCTCCATCGCGCCTGCGATGACCACGTGGTTCGTGCCATGACCCAGATGAAGCGGGAGTCGCTGGGCGAGGGTGCCTACCGACGGGCTGCCTCGATCGCCGCGATGTACCAGATGGCGCTACCGCTCGTGCGTTACATCGCCTGGACCGTGGGGACTGGCGGCGAGACCGCTGCCCGGATCTTCGACGAATTGGTCGACGAGGCGGTCGAGCTCTTCGCTGAAGGCAGGGACAGCGGGACCATCGGCGAGGTCTACGGCGATCCGCGCAAGCAGGCGGCAGTGCTCGTTGCCATGCAGTTCTCCGCTCTGGTGTTCCACGAACACCTGACCCGAGTTTTCGGCATAGACATGCTGACCGCCGAGGGGCTTGCCGCCTCCGCCCCTTACACGCTTCAAATCCTCTCTGGCGACCTATTCGACAGACAGGTGATGGAAGAGACCAAGAAGGCTCTCCAGGAGCTGGAGAGATCCCAGGAAGGAACCCGATGACCCCCGCGATAACCACCGAAGCCCTCACGAAGCACTACGGAGACGTCGAAGCCCTCGTTGACCTGACCCTGGAGGTGAATCACGGAGAGGTCTTTGGGTTCCTCGGGCCAAACGGGGCGGGGAAGACGACGATGATCCGTACGATCCTCGACCTGATCCGTCCCACATCGGGGAGAGCCGAGATTCTGGGGAAGGACACCCACACACACGCCGTCGAGCTGAGGAATCACGTCGGGTACGTGCCGGGGGACCTGGCCCTGTATCCGAGCCTCACTGGCAGGGACACCCTGCGGTATTTTGCCAACCTTCGAGGGGGGGTCGATTGGGGATACGTCGAAGAACTCGCCGACCGGTTCCGCAGCGACCTCGATGTCAAAGTAGGCGACTACAGCTCGGGCAACCGCCAGAAGGTGGGCCTAATCCAGGCGTTCATGAACAAGCCCGACGTCTTGATCATGGACGAGCCCAGCACCGGCCTCGACCCTCTCATCCAACGAGAGTTCCAAAAGATGATGCGTGAGGTCGCGGCCGAGGGACGAACCGTCTTCCTGTCCAGCCACACCCTCTCGGAAGTCCAGCGCGTCGCCGACCGAGTAGGGATCATCCGGCACGGCCGCCTCGTGGAAGTCCAAGCTGTCAACGATCTCCGATCCCGGGCGATCCGGCGTGTCGAGTTGGTCTTTGACGGTGAGATAGACGGCTCCATCTTCGAGCGGGTTCCCGGAGTGCGCGAGGCACGCGCCAACGAGCGGAGTGTCGTCCTGTCCTTCGACGGGAAGATGGACGTACTCCTCAAGACTGCGACCGAGCACTACAACCTCGTCGACATAAGCAGCGAGGAGGCCGACCTCGAGGAGATCTTCCTGACTTACTACGAAGACGAGGAGGCGCGCCCATGACCTACGCCAGCGTGTTCACGAAGACCTCCCGTGACCGCCTCGCCGGGATGACGGTGGCCGCGGCACTGATCGCAGTGATGCTCGTGTTTGGCATAGCGGTCTACCGAGACGTCGACCTGAGTCTCTACTACGACAACATGCCACCGGCAATCCTGGAGATGATGGGCATCCCGATTGGGGCCGACGCCGCCGGGCTCGCCTTTGGTTCGATGTACTCCTTCATCGGCGCCCTGACCGTCGCCGGGATCGCCATCTCGATCGGAACCAGTTCGATAGCCGGAGAAGAGGCCGACGGGACAATCGGGATCCTGCTTTCCAACCCGACCAGTCGCACGTCTGTACTGGTCTCCAAAGCTGCAGCAATGCTGGCCGTGGTCACCTTCGGAGCAGCGCTTCTTCTGGGAGCGGGTTACCTCGTCCCCACTCTCCTCGACGTGGACCTGGCCGGATACCACGTGGAGGCGTTGAGCATGCACGTCGCGGTCAACGCGGTGTTCTACGGCATGCTCGCCCTTGCCATCGGTGCATGGACAGGCCGGGCCAAGGCGGCTTCGGGGACTGCAATCGCCGTGATGGTCATCTCGTATCTGGGTAACGGAGTCCTCCCCCTGATCCCTGGCACCGAGACGATTGTGAGATTCCTTCCATGGCACTACTTCGCCGGAGGCGCTCCAAACATCAACGGCGTGGCCTGGGACGATCTCGCGGTACTCGGCGGGCTATCGGCCGTGTTACTAGGAGCGGCCATCGTCGGGATCAACCGCCGCGACCTGAAGACGCGCAGCACGGGGACGTCGCTGCTGGATCGGTTGCGCGAGCATCCGATGACCAAGCGAATGGCAGATCGCATCGCTGGATCGGCCCGGGTCTCACGCATCGCCATGAAGACGGCATCGGAGCATCAAGGGCTGCTCGTGGTGTGCGCGGTGGTCATGTTCTACATCACCCTGATGATGGGGCCCCTCTATTCGCTGATGGACGATGCAATCCTGGATCTGGCCAGTCAGTTTCCCGATGTGCTGGTGGCGATGGTGGGGGGAGCCGACATGGGGACCTTCGAGGGATTCCTACAGGCTGAGATCTTCTCGATCACCGGGCCGGTCACCTTTGGAATCCTGGCGATCGTCATCGGCGCCCGCGCCATCTCCGCCGAGGAGGAGAAAGGCACGATGGGAATGCTCCTGGCCAATCCGGTGACGAGGTCCCGGATAGTCCGCGAGAAGTCGCTTGCGCTGGTGGGCTACACCGTCGCGCTGGGGGTGGTCACATTTCTCGGATCATGGGCGACGGTCGCACTATCCGATTCCGTGATCCCGATCGCCAATCTCGCGTCGAGTTCGTTGCTGCTCACGCTGCTTGGTCTGGTATTCGGCGCGGTGGCTCTTGCCGTGGGAGCCTCCACTGGCAAGACCAGGCTCGCCTCTTACACCGCCGCCGGAGCCATGGTGGTGGGTTACTTCAGCTGGTCGTTCTTCCCCCTCAGCGAACGGTTCGCGAGTTGGGCGCGGCTTTCACCATTTCACTACTACCTGGGAAGTGACCCACTGGTCAACGGCATGCACTGGGGCCATGCAGCGGTGCTCGCGGGCCTGTTCGCCGTCCTGATCGTGGTGTCGGTGCCTGTGTTCGAGCGGCGGGACGTTGTCAAGTGAAGGGGCTCTGCCCTCAGGAGGAAGCCACCTCCACCAGCCGGTCTCGATCGAGGATTCGGATGTTGCGGTAACCGGTCTCCACGACCCCCTGGCCGCGGAGGCGGCCGAGTGCCTCGTTGACCGACTGCCGGCTGACCCCGAGCAAAGCTGCAATCGTCGCCTGTGACAGCGCCACCTCGCTGCGACGCTCGGCCTCCTCTGCCAGCAAGTCGGCCACCTGGGAGAGCACGGTCTTGTGCATCAGCCTGATCACCCGGCGCTGGGTGTCCTCCAGCTGACGCAGCCCGGCAACCAGCCAACGAAGGCACACGGCGGGGTGTTTGGTCAACTCGGGAAGCAGCCTGTCACGGGGAAACCGGAAAGCCCTCACGGCGTCGATCGCCTTTGCCGACGAGACGTAGGGCGTATCTCCAAACATCGCAATGTCCCCAAGCACCGAACCCGGTCCGACCCGTGTCACCACACGTCGGTCCTTGCCTGAGCCGCGGTACACCTCGACCTCGCCACGCTCCACGAGATAGGCGGCTTCGGCCACCTCACCTTCCTTGAACAGGTGGGTTCCCGGGTACTTCGAGACCATCTCCCCAACGTCCCGAATGAGGTCGATGTCCGCAGCGCTGAGTGGCGCATAATCCGGGCGCCCGAACGACCGGGCCAGCCAGTCCAGGTGCTGCTGCTCGGACTTGGGATTGGCCATAGAGAAGCCAACCGACCCGTACTCGGGGTTCTTCCAGCGCGGTCAGCCCCGTCCTCCGGCCAGCCGCGCCGAGATTGGCGATCGGGCCAAGATGACCATGGCCGAGATCCCGGCCAGAGG
>JAWWBL010000038.1:0-14998 GCA_033720975.1 Acidimicrobiia bacterium
CAATATTCCCCACTGCTGCCTCCCGTAGGAGTCTGGGCCGTGTCTCAGTCCCAGTGTGGCTGATCGTCCTCTCAGACCAGCTACTCGTCGATGCCTTGGTAGGCCGTTACCCCACCAACTAGCTGATAAGCCGCGAGCCCATCCCACAGCACAAAGGCCTTTCCTCTGTGGACCATGCGGTCCTGAGAGAATATCCGGTATTAATCCAGGTTTCCCTGGGCTATCCCGGTCTGTGGGGCAGGTTGCTCACGTGTTACTCACCCGTTCGCCGCTCCGTCATGCCCTGCCCTTACGGGCTGGGCGTGCGTCGCTCGACTTGCATGCATTAGGCGCACCGCCAGCGTTCATCCTGAGCCAGGATCAAACTCTCCAACGTACATTCATCACGATCGCCCGAGGGCGGATCGAAAATCCTGTCAATGAAGTGTTTGCAAATTGGGTCCCGGGGTCGTGAGGACCCCGAGCTTTGATTGCACACGTGGCCACGTTCTGGCACCTCTCGGCGCAAGCTCGAGACCACATTCGAATGCTCCACATCCCCCACTTCGAGGGGACGCGTGCACTGCTGGCTTTTGGCACATTGTTCAGTTGTCAAGGAGCCCACAGCTCCGCCGACTTCGATTGTCGTCAGACGGGCCGGCGATAGTACCGCAGGCCCGTAGCATTGAACAATCCGGTGCAGCGCGCCATTAGCGCCGCTCCACCGGTAGCGGATCAAAGTGTCGGGCGCCCTGCCCGACGGCTTGAATAGTAACGGAACCGCCCGGCAAGGCAAGTCATTCGACCAGCCGCGCGAACCTTCGCTTCCCAACCCTGATCACCTTGCCTGCCGCGGCTTCTCTGGGGACCTCGGTTGCGGTTACCGCATCGCCGTCGAGTTTGACGGCACCTTGGGACAACAGTCGCTTGGCCTCGGAACCCGAGAGCCCGAATATCTCACGGATCAACGCGGACAGAACGACGGGATCGCCATCGGGAATGACGTATTCCTCGATGTCGGCAGGCACACCACCCTCCTTGAACACGCGATCGAATGCTTCTTCTGCGTCTTTGGCGGGACCCTCCCCCCAGTAGAGAGCGACGACGGCCCGCGCCAGGCGGCGCTTGGCATCGTTGGGGTGAAGTTCGCCCGAAGCCAGGGCTTCTTCCACGTCGGCAGCCTGCTCCGGGCTCAGATCGGCAGCCAATCGGAACCACATCGGCATCGCCTCGTCCGGGAGGCTCATCGTCTTGCCGAACATCTCGGATGGTTCGTCCTCGATCCCGATGTAATTGCCGAGAGACTGGGACATCTTCTTCGAGCCGTCGGTCCCCACCAGGAGCGGAACGGTGAGGGCGACCTGAGGCTCCTGCCCGAAACGTTCTTGCACTGCCCGCCCCATCATCAAGTTCCAAAGTTGGTCGCTCCCACCAAGCTCGACGTCCGCTTCGACGGCTACCGAGTCGTAACCCTGGAGAAGCGGGTAGAGAAATTCCATGACTGATATGGGTGTCCCCTCCCGGTACCTGTTCGCAAAATCCCCGCGCTCCAGCATCTGCGCGACCGTTGCCGAGCTGGTCAATTCGAGCAGCGAACGCATATCCAACGACTCGAGCCACTCGGAGTTGTGTCGAATCTCCAAGTTCTCCTCACTGAGAATCTTCCTGAACTGGCCAAGCACGGACGACGCGTAGGCGTTGACCTCATCGGGTGTGAGCCGCTTTCGCTGTGAGGACCGGTCGGAGGGATCTCCAACCTGGGCGGTGAAGTCGCCAACTATCAACACGGCCGTGTGACCGAGTTCCTGGAATTGCCTCAGCTTCCGGAGCACGACAGCCCACCCCAGTGTCACCGCGGGAGCAGTGGGGTCCATGCCCAGCTTGACCCGAAGCGGCCTCCCTTGGCCGAGCTTTGCCTTCAGGTCGTCTTCAGGCACGACCGCGTCGACGTAGCGGAGGAGAAGGTCGAGCGCGGTAGATGAAGTCATCAGACGAGCAGGGTAAACCGACGCCTCAGAACGAGAAGTGCTTGATGGATTCGCCCTCCTCGGCGATCCCGGTCATCGCCTCTATTCCGATGTCGAGGTGGTGGTGAGCCCACTCGGCCGTGACTCGCTCGTCGCTCTCCTCGGTCTTGATCCCGTCAGGCGTCGTCGGCACGTCAGACACGAGGAGCAGCGCTCCCCTGGAGATGCCGTTGTGATGTCCTACTACGAAGATCGTCGCCGTCTCCATGTCGATGGCGAGAGCGGTGAGATGTCTGAGCCGTTGCAGGAACTCGTGGTCGTGTTCCCACAGGCGCCGGTTGGTCGTGTACACCACGCCGGTCCGGTACTCGAAGCCTCTCTCGACGATCTTCTCGGACACGAACTTGTGCAGCTTGAAAGAGGGGAGAGCCGGGACCTCGGGAGGGAAGTAGTCGTCGGAGGTGCCTTCTCCCCTGATCGCCGCAATCGGCAGGATGAAGTGACCTATCTCGGTCGAAGTCTTAAGGCCTCCGCACTTACCCAGGAACAGGACCCCGGTTGGCATACGGGCCGTGAGCAGATCCATGATCGTCGCGGCGTTCGAGGTTCCGATGCCGAAATTGACTATCGAGAGCCCGGCCCCGTTGCTGGCGGCCTGCATGGGGCGATCGTTCCCCACCACCTCACACTCGAATCGCTCGGCGAACGCGTCGACATAGTTACGGAAATTGGTCAACAGGATGTAGTCAGCGAAGGCGTCGACCGCCATCCCCGTGTACCTGGGCAGCCAGTCCGCTGCTATGTCCTGCTTGGAGACGGGTGAGTCACGCATTTGGCTAGAGACTGGCAGCTCGATCACTCAGACCGTCTATCTCGGCGACAGTCGGTTCCGCTCCGAGGTCATCGAATATCGCTCTCGCTTTTGCCCACGCCTCGGTGGCATCGAGCCCAAGTTCAACACTGCATCGTCCAGCACCGTATGAGGCCAAAGCCGTCTCGGGGACGTCCCCGAAATTCTCCCATTCGCTTGCGAGCGATCGGTATCCGGAGAGCGCGGACTCGAAATCACCCTCCGCTTCCATCAGCGCGGTCTCAGCTGTTCGCATTGCAAGGAACGACAACCCGCCCGGTGCAGGCGGGCTGGAGAGCCATTTGCGGACTCGCTCCAGATCACCGACCTCTATCAGCAGTCGGACCACTTCGTTGATCTCCCAGGTTCGGTAGAGCGGTGACTTGTCGCGTGTGATCTCGTAGAACTCATCAAGCAGCGCAACCACGGCCTCTCCATCTCCTCGCTGTAGCCGTACGCGTGCCCCGATCACGAGAGCTGGGGTCAAGAGTTGAAGGTCCTCGATTTCACGAAGTCGGGGCAACGCAGCCTCGATGAGAGACGACGCTTGCCCGACATCACCACGCCACGAGAGAACTCTTGCTTTCTGGCTTTGTGCCCAAGGAATGAATTGAACTTCCTGGGCGTCCCACCGTTCGAGAAGCGAGTCTGCCTCTCCAATGAGCTCGTCCCATTCGCCCAGGTCGAAATAGGCCCACATCAGCTCGGCATGGGACCAGGACATGTCGGCGCCTCTTGCTTCTAGCAAGTCGATGCCCGTTCGGTAGATGTCCACCGCCGGCCGCGGCCCATCCTGGAGCCATGTGTGATCAGCCAAGTTCACATATGCGGTCGCGGTGTGGATGTTGGGTAACTGTGTTCTCTTAGAGATCTCCACGGCCAAGCGAAGATCTTCCATCCCTGCCTCGATGTCCCCACCGTGGAATCGCGCGATGCCCCTTATGGAATGGCCGCGGGAAGACGGGTTCTCGAGCTGCTGGTCGATCTCGATCGCCTTCTCCGCCCAGAGAAGCTGATTCTCCAGATCGCCTTGCATCATGTAATGGCCTGCCCGGGTCGTGTACGAGTCCGACAACTCCTGCGACGGTGGCAAGGCCTCCAGAAGCGCAATCCCCCTGTCGAGCTCTTCGGTCCCCGCCCCCGTCCCCTGTGCGAACCAGTGCGCCAGGTGGAGCCGCCGCCATGCCCGCCCGGCAATCAGGTTGTTGCCTTGCTTCTCAGCAAGGCCTGCAGCGGTTGAGAACAGCTCGTCGACGCGGGTGTTCGACCTTCCCAGATCGAAATGCACCTCACCCGCTTTGACCAGGGTCTCGGCGCGACGGCTGTCATCTGGGGTCATCAGCTCCAACGCCTTGTCGTAGAAGGCCGCCGCCCGGGCCGGGTCGAGGTGGCGTGCCCGGTCTCCGGCCATGGCGAAGGCCCGAAGCGCCGACTCGCGGAGTGTCTCCAGGTCACTACCCCCCACCGCCTCCGCGATCTCTAGAGCGCTCTGGTAGTGGTGGGCGAGAAGCTCGGCGTGGTCCTCGGCACGCTCCCCTGCCGCTTGCTCGATCCAGTCAGCCATCAAACGATGCTTCTCGGCGCGAGCCCTGCGGGGAATTCGCCCATAGGCTACATCTCGGGTGAGGGCGTGCCAGAAGGCGTACTCCGCTTCTCCCTCCATCGCAGAGTTCCGCACAGGCCTTATCCAGTCGCGTGCCACCAAGCCTCGGAGTGAGGTGCGAAGACCTTCATGATCACCAAGTGCCGAGATCGACCCCTCCCAGAAGACCTTTCCCACGACGGCGGCATCCTCGATTGCTCTCGCTTCGGCCTCGGAGAGCACATCGAGCCGGGACCCGATCAAGCCCTGTACGGTCTCGGGAACGGGAATCGACTCCGATGCCTGGAGTTCACCCTGCGCGGTGAGCATCCCTCGGTCCGTGAGCATCCGGATGAACTCCTCGGCGTAGAGAGGGTTGCCCTCGGCCCTCTCGAGTAACGCCCTCTGGGTCTCGGCAGGCAAGACGGCCTTGTTCAGATGGGATGCGATCAGCCTGGAAATGTTCTCGTCGTTGAGGGGAGCCAGCGTGATCGTAGAAGAGTTCCGATGGCCCCCACCCCACGACGGGTGCTTCTCGTACAGCTCCGGGCGGGCCGTGCAGATCACCATGATCGGCACGTCCGTTGACCACACGAGAAGGTCCTCCAGAAACTCCATGAACGCATCATCGACCCAGTGGAGGTCCTCGATCACCATGACCAGGGGCTGTAGAGAGGAAAGGTCTTCGAGGAACCGACGCCACGCCGCGAAGGCCTCACTCCGGTCGCCACCTTCGCTCTCGGAGCCTATGCCTACCAATGGGCTCAGTTGAGTCTTGAGCCACTCTCTGGTCGAGAGATCGTCACAGATCGCCTCCAGGGCGATCGCCAACTTCTCACTTGCCGTCTCCGTGTCATCGGTTTCCCGAATCCCGGCCTGGCCTTTCACGATCTCGCCCAGTGCCCAGAACGTGATCCCCTCCCCATAGGGCAGGCAACGACCCTGACGCCACCAGACGATTTCCGGCTGGTCATCGGCCCACTGCCAGAACTCGTTGACCAACCTGGACTTCCCTACTCCAGGGGGAGCCGCCACAGTGACGAGCTGGAGAGTCCTGTCGTCGAGAACACGCCTGAAGGTCTCCTGGAGAAGTCCCATCTCGGAGTCTCTGCCGAGGAAGGGGGTGTCGCTCTTGAAGGCGGCGTCTATGCCATATCTGCCCCGCGGTTCGATTGCCCGCCAGATCTGAAGCGGCTTGGCCTTTCCCTTCACCTCGACGGGGTCCATGTCCTCGTATTCGATGAAAAGCTGCGTCGCCCGGTGTGTTGCCTCGCCGACGACGACCCCACCGGGAGGGGCTATCGACTCAAGACGTGACGCCGTGTTGACGACGTCACCAACAATGCGCTCGCCGCCACCGCCAGTGGTGACCATCGCCTCGCCTGTGTTGATGCCAATGCGGACCTGGAACGTCAAGTCGGTGCGCTCCTCGTTGAGCTCTTCGACGCCGTTTTGGATGCGTAGCGCAGCACGCACCGCTCGTTCTGGGTCGTCTTCGTGGGCGGTTGGAGCACCGAACACTGCCATGACACCGTCACCTATCAGCTTTTCGACAGTTCCCCCGTAGCTCTCAATCTCATGTCGCACCCGGTCGTGATAGGGAACGAGGCGGGCATGCACGTCCTCGGGATCGGCCTCATCGGACTCGGCCGTGAATCCGACCAGATCAACGAAGAGCACCGTGATGAAGCGCCGTTCTTGGGTTGGTGAGTCCTGAAGATTGGTGCCACACGAGGGACAGAAGGCGACCTCACCGGGAAGGGCTGAACCGCAGGCTGGGCAATGATCGCCCAATCCGGTCCCGCAGTGCGCACAGAACCGGGCACCCTCGACATTCGTCTCCCCGCACGACGGGCATTGGATCACGGGACGACTCTACGACACGGTCGCCACGTCGGCTGCGACAAAGCGCCAGTGGCGGTCCCGAGCTTTGGAGATGCCAACTCGCGGCGTGGCAATCACCACTCCGGGAGATTCGCCCGCCTCCAGGCGCACCACTGACGTCGGGCTGAGAAGGTCGAGCCCGTTGTGATCCAAGCGAATTCCCAAGGCCTGAGTGAGTTTCCCCGGACCGTCGGCGATCTGATCCTCTCTCCCCCTGCGCCTGACCGCCGTCGCCCGGCCGTCCACGACTTCGCCGCCTCGAATCAGGATCCCCCACCCGACGCCTTCCGGCCCCGCAGCGGTGTTCGCCGCCGTATGTACGCCGTAGGAGAGGTAGGTGTACAGGGTCCCCGGTGTCCCAAACATCGATCCGTTGCGTTTGGTTCTCCCCCGATAGGCATGAGATGCGGGGTCGTCCCTCCCCTTGTATGCCTCGACCTCGCCTATTCGGAGGCGAACTAACTCGTCTCCAACCTCAGACACGAGGTGACATCCGAGCAGCCTTGGCGCAGCCTCCTCGGGTGGATCACTCAGGATCTCGCGAAGGTTGGTCATGAATTGGGCGCCGGTCCACGTGCTCGATCGGGTAAGGCGATCCACGCGATCCCCAAGGTCGCCAGACCGCTCAGGACAACCAAGCCCGTCCAGATCTCGGGTGGCCAAAGTATGTCGGAAACGACTTCGAAGGCGATGAGACACGCGGCCCATGCCGTCGCCACCGCGAGGGAGGTGACGAGCAGAGAGGCCCCCCGCCGCAGTGGTCCCGGCTGGAGAACGCGCCTCAACAACTCACCCGTGACTCCGCCAACAATGCCGAACGCCAAAGCAGTCTCTAGGTCCATCGTGAAAGCCACGGCGATGGCCGCGTTCACAACTGGCCAGATGACCAAGAAAACACCAGCTGGAAGGTTCCACCACCGCAATACGATCAGAACCGGGGCAACCATCACAGCTGTCGCCACGAGGGCTCCGGCGACGACATAGCCAACGGCGCCTTGCGCCTCTTCGTAGGGGATCCCGATCGCCCAGATCTGAGCGGGAATCCACATGTAGACCGCAAAGAAGGCCAGGGCCGCCGTGACCAGCAGGAGCGAGAGAATCAGCGGCGCTCGGTCAGATGGCATCAGATCGGTTGCAGGGTTACGAGCCCGGGTTGTCCGGATCGCTGTCGATAGGCCCAGCAGGCCTCCGACGAAAAGCATGAAGTGTGTTGGTGATAGGAGTGCGTCGATGCCCGACTCGATGCCAAAGACCGAGTGCCAGATCCCGTCGCCCAATCCTCCCAGCCCGAACAGACCCAGCCCGAACACCGTCGGTCCATAGCCAATGGGTATGGCCTCCCGCCAAGATCGGCCGAGTCTCACGTTTCTGTAAACGATCCAGAACACCCAGGCGCTAGTGGCCAGGAAGCCCGAGTAGAAGACGGCGTGCCACGGGGTGAAAAAGCTCTCCAACTGGTCGACCAGGTTGGTGTGGGCATAGCCGTCGAGAAATATCCCGATCATCAGCCAAGCGCCCAGCAGCATCGTGACCAGATCGGCCCACGCATCCGTGACGAGCGAGGACTCGGTCCTCGTGGCGGTCACAGGCCCCTCAGTTTCGCCCCTATGTCAGAGGCGGCGGCGATCATCGCCTCCCTAACGGGAGCGACCTCCTCGTTGGTCAGCGTCTTGTCGGGTGCCCTCAGGCGATATCTGATCGCAACAGCTTTGTTCTCACCGAGCTCCTCCGGCGTGAACTCGTCGAAGACCACTGCTCGCTCGAGAAGGGAGCCGGCTGCCTCCTTGGTCGCAGCGAGAATCGCATCGACAGTTTTGTCCCTTTCCATGAGAAACGAGAGGTCAAAGTCGACATGTGGATAAGGCGATGGAGCCGCCATCTCGACAGGAGCGACCGGGGCCACCAGGGGAGACATATCGAGCTCGGCTGCGGCCACCCGGCCCTCAAGGTCGAAGGAGCGCGCGGCACGAGGGCTCAATTCCCCAACAAACCCGACAGCCTTCCCGGCAACTGTGACCTCGGCTGTTCTTCCGGGGTGGTATCCGGCGGGAGCGGCAGGAGTCAAGGAATAGTCGCGGAGACCAAGAGCATCGGCCAGGCGTCTCCAAAGGGCCAAAGACACCGCACCGTCGGCATCTTGCGCGGCGCTGCCGATCATCTGGGGGCCTACCTTGCCGGCCACCACCCATCCCAAACGATCCACCTGGCGGGGAAGCCGGGAGTCCATCGGATCGGGATCGGTGAAGAACACCTTGCCGGTCTCGAAGAGGCCAACCGAGCTGACACCGTGGGAGATGTTGTACCGCACTGAGCGCAGCAGGCCCGGGAGAAGGGTAGGGCGAAGCTTGGCCTCCTCGTCACTGAGCGGATTCTTCACCTCCAGCAATTCCTCGGCGCCAAACACCGCAACATCGTCTTCTCCCACAAAGGGCAAGTTGACCGCTTGGTCGAGCCCGATCGAGGCAAGTGTGGATCGGAGTGTCCGCTCCCGGCGTTGGGCAGGGGTCAATCCTCCCGCGGGGCCGGTGGGTAGCGACGCCCCGAACTTGTCGAACCCGTGGACTCTCGCCACCTCCTCGATCAGGTCGGCGGGTCGCGTCACGTCCGGTCTGAAAGTGGGAACCGTGACCTCCATCGGCTCGGAGCCCTTGACCTCCATGCCGAGCCGCTCCAGGATCCTTGTTACACCGTCGGCTTCGAATCCGGGACCCAACAAGCGCTCCACCTCGCCGAGGCTGAGAGTGACGTGAGCCGGGCTCACCGGAGTCGGGTGCTCGTCCACCGCCCCTTCGAGAACCTCTCCCCCGGCCCATTCGGCCACAAGGGCACTGGCACGCTTGTTGGCGATGTCGGCCAGCTCCGGATCGACGCCACGCTCGAAACGGGTGGCAGCCTCGGAGCGGAGGTCATGGCGCCTCCACATCCTCATGATCGTGGGGGGGTCCCACGACGCTGCCTCCATCAGGACCCTGGTGGTCGACGCAGACACCTCACTGCGGGCACCGCCCATCGTTCCCGACATGGAGGTCGGGCCGTCATCGTCGTAGATGATCAAGTCCTCGGGGACCAGCTCCCTCTCCTCACCGTCAAGCGTGACAATCGTCTCACCATCCTGAGCACGCCTGATCGTGAGGCGGCCACCGGCGATGGAGTCCGCATCAAAGGCGTGCAGCGGATGGCCAAGTTCGAACATCACGTAGTTGGTTGCGTCCACCACGTTGGAGATGGCGCGAGTGCCGACTTTGTGCAGGCGATGCCGAACCTTGAGCGGCGAAGTTCCCATCTTGACTCCCCGGATCTCACGAGCCGTGAAGCGACGGCAACCGACCGCGTCCTCGATTTGGACGGCGATGTCGGTGGCCCCCTTCACCGTGGTCAGTTCAACCGGAGGGACGTGGTGATCGATGTCGAAGTACGCACCCAGGTCCCGTGCCACACCGATCATCGACAGCGCGTCCGGTCTGTTTGGGGTCACGTCCAGATCGAAAACAACGTCGGGCAATTCGACGAGCTCGGCGAAGTCGACGCCGATCTCGGGGTTGCCGTCGAGAACCAATATCCCCGAGTGATCCTCCCCGAGGCCAAGCTCGGCTTCCGAACAGATCATCCCATTCGAGTCGACGCCGCGAATAGTGCGCCTGGTGATCTCGAAGTCCCCGGGTAGCAGGGCACCGGGCTTTGCGACGGCGACCGTCGCGCCTGCATCGAAGTTCCATGCTCCGCAGATGATTTGCTCGGGTCCTGACCCGCTGTCGACCTGGCACACCCGAATCTTGTCCGCATCCGGATGGGCGGCTACGTCGATGACCCTCCCCACAACCACACCCGACCATCCGATATCTAGGTTCTCGACCCCGTCCACGGTGAGCCCAAGCATGTCGAACGCATACGTGATTTCCTCGACATCGGCGGTGGGAAGCTCGATGAAGTCCTTCAACCAGCTCAGAGGTACCCGCATCAGAACTGCCTCAGAAATCGCACATCGTTTTCGATGAAGTACCGCAGCGAATCGATCCCGTGCCGCACCTGGGCCAGACGCTCAGGTCCCACGCCGAAGGCAAAACCGGTGACCTGGGCCGGGTCATAACCGACCGCCTCGAAGACGTTCGGGTCGACCATGCCGCACCCGAGAAGCTCGATCCAGCCGGCACCACCACACACCCGACAGCCGGGTTCTCCGCCGTCACAGTTGAAGCAAGAGACATCGAGTTCTGCGCTGGGCTCGGTGAAAGGAAAGAAGTGGGGGCGAAGACGCACTTCGCTCTGTGCCCCGAAGAACTCCTTGGCGAAATGGAGCAGGGTTCCCTTGAGATCCCCGAACTGGATGTCGGTGTCCACTGCGAGGCCCTCGATCTGGTGGAAGACCGGAAGATGGGTGGCATCGATCGTGTCGAGCCGATAGCAGCGGCCCGGTACCACGATGAACGTCGGTGGCTCGTTCTGCTCCATCCAGCGTGCCTGGACCGGGGAAGTGTGGGCCCTCATGAGGACCTCGTCCTCTGGATCGCCCCAGTCGAGGTACATGGTGTCGTTTTCCCACCTCGACGGATGGTTAGCGGGTGTGTTCAGGGCATCGAAGTTGTACCAGGCGAGTTCCGCCTCGGGCCCCTCAGCAACCTGATACCCCAGCCCCACGAATATGTCGACGACCTCGTCGATTGTCTGCTGCACCAGGTTGAGCGACCCAATCGGAAGAGAAATGGCCTCGAGCGTCACATCGATTGCCTCTGCGCGCAGCCGACGTTCCTCCTCCGCTGCGTCGAGTTCACTCCGTCTCGATGAGAGGAGAGACTCGATAGCCTGGGTCGCCTCATTGAGCTTGGCCCCGACCGTAGGGCGCATGGACGGCTCCAACTCGCCCATCGACCGTCTCACCTGCCCAACCGCGGATTCCTTTCCGAGAAGTGATGATTCCGCATCGTTCAGCTCGTCCAGCGTCGACGCCGCTGCCACCACCGCCGGGGCGGCCTCCACGGCCTGTGAAAGAGCTGAAACCGGGTCCATCGTCGGCGGCAGGTTATACCCGGCCTTGGGGGTTTCCCTTCCGGCGTGCCAACTCGTAGACGACGATCCCGGCGGCAACCGCAGCGTTGAGGCTCTCAGTCGGTCCCGGCGTCTCGACCGACACCTTGAAATCGGCGTTCGATACGAGGTCCTCGGGAAGCCCTGATGCTTCCTCACCGATGAGAATCGCAACCTGTTCGGCGTCGACGTCGTAGGGGGGAATGCCGCCCGTGACCACGGTGGCGACCTGCGCACATCCAAGCTCCGCCGGCTGGTCGATTGCGACAACGGGAGTCTGAAATTGACCCGCGGCACCAGAGCGTATGGCCTTGGGCGACCACGGGTCGGCCGAACCCGGGGTGTAGGCGAAGGCCATGCCGAATGCGGCAGCAGTGCGGACCAGCGTGCCCAGATTCCCTGGGTCGGAAACACCCACCGACACCAGAACGTCTCGGGAGCCGACTTCACCGGGCGCCGGGATGTCGACCACCGCTACCGGCCCGCGCGGCGTCCTCGTCCCGGCGAGGCGTGCCATCGCCTTCTCGTTGACCGCAATCGACCCCTTCGGCCCTTCTCCGGGGAGTGCGAAGGCGGTTCGGACTGCTGCTCCCGCCTCGATTGCGTCCGAGAGCAGGGCTGGCCCTTCGATCAAAGTCTGGCCGCGCTCCCGGCGAGCGCGCGCTCGATGCAACCGGGCAGCGTCAACCACGGTGCGACTGCGGTGGCCGAGTGTCGGCTCCAATGACAGGCCCCAACCGGGTCAGGCCTTCTTGGCGACCTCGACGAGTTGGGAGAAGGCCTGAGGGTCGTTCACCGCGAGCTCGGCGAGCATTTTGCGATCGACTTCGATCTCTGCGGCCTTCAGGCCGGCGATGAAGCGGCTGTAGGTCGTGCCGTTCTGCCTGGCTGCCGCATTGATCCTCGCGATCCAGAGTCTCCTGAAATCGCCCTTGCGTGCTCGACGGTCCCGGTAGGAGTCCTGCATCGCATGCATGACTTGCTCGTTGGCGGTCTTGAAGCGACGGCTCCGGGCCCCCTTGTATCCCTTCGCCCGGTCGAGGACCTTCTTGTGTGATTTCTTGGCGTGAACTGCGCGCTTGACACGAGCCATGGTCGTCCCCTCCTATTTCCCTAGCTGCTTCTTGATCACCTTGGCGTCGCCGGGCGCCATCTCGACCTCCCGACTCCGCCTGCGAAAGGTCTTCTTCCCTTTGGCAAGGCGGTAATGGCCCTTGCCGGACTGACGTCGCATGTACTTGCCGGAGCCAGTCACCTTTATCCGCTTCTTGGCCCCGCTGTGGGTCTTCATCTTCGGCACGTCAGCCTCCTTACTCTTCTTCCTGCGATTCTCTTTTGTCCGACTGAGGCCTGGGCCGACGCAACGGCGCGAGCACCATCGTCATGGTCCCGCCTTCCTTCTTCGGCGCCTGCTCGACGGTCCCGAACTCGGCCAGCCCATCAGCCAGCCGCTCGAGCAATTCTCGGCCAACTCCCGGTCGCTCGTTCTCACGTCCTCGGAAGCGGATGTTGACCTTGACTTTGTCGCCTCCCAGGAGAAAGTCCCTTGCTTTCCTCTGAGTGATCTCAAAGTCGTGGTCGCCGATCCGCACCTTCATCCGGAGCTCTTTGATCGTCGTGCGGGTTTGCTTCTTTCGAGCCTCGCGTTGCTTCACCGACTGCTCGTACTTGTATCTGCCGTAGTCCATGAGCCGACAGACCGGCGGGTTGGCGTTGGGCGCCACCTCTACGAGATCGAGGTCCAGTTGCTCGGCCAACCACAGCGCCTCTCTTGTCGTCTTGACACCGATCTGCTCTCCGTCAGGTGCGACCACGCGGACCTCTTTGGCCCTTATCGCACCATTCACGCGCAACTCGTTGATGCTGTTTCCTCCTGTTGATCAAACAAAAAGCAGCAGGCCAGAACCTGCTGCATCGACTCTCGCAGAACCTCCGTAAAGGGCCTCGCACATGACCTCGGCTCGCCGGTTCGTGGTGTCACGCTGCGGCCGGGTGGGGAAGCAGCAGCTTCCGCTCTTCGCTTCAATTGACTCCGGGATGGTACCAGGGGGCCGTAGCCATTCCACATCAAGGGTGTCAGGCCCCACGCAGCTTCCTGAGAGCATTGGCGGTCAGAATTGCCGCATCTGCGGCCTCGACACCCTTGTTGGCATCATTGCCACCGGCACGGTCGACGGCTTGTGCGTAGTCATGCACGGCGAGAATGGCATTTGCGACGGGAACGCCTGTGTCGAGAGCGACCCTGGCAACACCGTGCGTCGACTCGGTCACGACGATGTCGTAGTGATCGGTCTCCCCCTTGATCACGGCCCCTATGGCGATGACGGCGTCATGGTCCTCGGCGAGGGCTCGAGCCCCCACCGGCAACTCCAGGGCCCCGGGAACACGTACCACAGTGATCTCGGAGACTCCATTCTCCTCACATCTTCGTTTGGCCGCATCGAGCATCGACTCTGTGATCGCCTGGTTCCACGATGCAACGGCTATGCCGATGCGAAGGCCTGCCCCGTCGAGGTTGCCTTCAATCGTCCGAATCACGCCCGTCGCCGACCCCCAGCTCGTGGCCGAGCCGGTCTGCCTTGGTGCTCAGATAACCGCGGTTGTGATCATTGGGCTCGATGGGAATGGGAACCCTGTCGACTATCGACAGGCCATATCCCTCGATGCCAGCGCGCTTTGTCGGGTTGTTGGTCATGAGGCGCATGGACCGCACGCCGATGTCGTAGAGGATCTGCGCGCCGACGCCGTAGTCCCGTGAGTCGACGGGGAGCCCCAAGTTGACGTTGGCGTCAACCGTGTCGAGACCTTCGTCCTGAAGGTTGTATGCCGCCAGTTTGTGAAGCAGGCCGATGCCCCGGCCCTCGTGGCCGCGAATGTAGAGGACCACGCCGCGACCCTCCTCGGCGATGTGTCTCAGTGCCCAGTTGAGTTGATCTCCGCAGTCACATCGCAAACTGCCGAAGACATCTCCGGTGAGGCACTCGGAGTGGACTCTGGTCAGAACCTCTTCGCCGTCTCCAATGTCGCCATAGACCAGCGCGATGTGCTGCCGATCGTCGACGAGCGATTTGAACCCGATACCCGTGTAGGTCCCATAGCTGGTCGGTATCCGTGCCTCGACGACCCGTTCGACGAGCTTTTCGGACTCCCTCCTGTAGGCGATCAGGTCGGCGATGGTCCCAATCAGGAGGTCGTGCCGCTTGGCGAAGCGCTCGAGATCGGGCAGCTTGGCGACTGTCCCATCGTCGTTCATCACTTCTGCGATGACTCCGGCGGGGTACTTACCAGCGAGCTTTGCGAGATCCACGGCAGCTTCGGTGTGGCCCGTCCGTTTGAGAACTCCACCCGGCTCATAGCGAAGTGGGTACATGTGGCCGGGCCGAGCCAGGTCTTCGGGCTTGGTATTCGGATCAAGCACTGTCTGGATCGTGAGGGCTCGGTCAGAGGCCGAGATACCGGTTGTGGTGCCGACGGCGGCATCGATGGAGACGGTGAAAGCAGTCCGCCGGACATCGGTGTTCTTGGCAACCATCATCGGCAGTTCCAGATCGTCCAGTCGCTCGCCGACGATGGGAAGGCAGATGATCCCGCTGGTGTGACGCAGCATGAACCCCAACTTCTGTGGCGTGGCGTCCTCGGCGGCCAGGATTAGGTCGCCCTCGTTCTCCCGGTCTTCGTCATCGACCATGATCACCATGTCGCCGCGTTCGATGG
>JAWWBL010000039.1:0-14636 GCA_033720975.1 Acidimicrobiia bacterium
GTGCGGTCTCTGGACGATCACGAGTCGGGAGACGACGACCACGCGGCGGCTATCGAACTGCTCGTCTAATCAGTCGAGCTGGTCGGCGTTTATCGCAGAGGAATTGTCGCCGGATCCCAGCACCAGCCTCATCCCCTCGGCGACCTCGGCTGCGACCGCGACCTGAGCTTCCGCCGTGGAGGCACCCAGATGTGGGGTCATGACCAGATTGGGGGCGGAACGCAATGGGCTGTCCGCCGGCAGGGGCTCGTGCTCGAAAACATCGAGGGCTGCCCCAGCAATGTGGCTGCCCTTCAACGCGGCAGCGAGCGCCTCCTCGTCGATCACGCCACCCCGGCTCGCGTTGACGAGGAACGAGCTCGGCTTCATGCGGTCGAGCACTCGGCTATCTACGAGATTGCGGGTCTCGTCGTTCAGGGGGACATGGATGGAGACGACGTCGGCCCTCGAGATCACATCCTCCAAATCGACCAGCGCTATGCCCAGCTCCGCCGCCCTCGACTCCGTTAGGTAAGGGTCATAAGCCACCACATCCATCCCGAATGCCTGGCACCGCATCGCCACTTCACCCCCGATCCGCCCAGCGCCGATCAAGCCGAGTGTCTTTCCCTTCAGCTCTGATCCGACCAACGACGACCGATCCCAGCGTCCCTCGCGGATCGATCTATCAGCTGCTGCCACGTTCCGGACCATCGACAGGACCAAAGCCATGGTCAGCTCGGCTGCTGCAGTTGTATTCCCGCCGGGCGCGTTGAGAACAGCAACCCCGCGTCTGGTGGCAGAGGGCAAATCGATGTTGTCCACACCGACGCCTGCCCTTCCCACGGCACGGAGCGTGGGTGCGCGGTCCAGCATCTCATCATCGACGTTGGTGGCGCTCCGCACGATCAAACCCTCGCAGGAGGCGATGGCGTCCCAGAACTCGCCCGAGGTCGAGTCGTCGACACGCACAACCGTGAAGCGAGGGTCGCTGGTGAGCGGTTCGAGGCCCTCCTCAGAGACCCGATCGGTCACGACGACAGTCGTGCTCAACTGAGAACGTCCCCCAGGGCGTCCAGAAGCGAGGCGAGCTCGTCAACCGTGTGGTCGCCCATATGTCCGATACGGATCGTTGAATCGCTCAGCTTCCCGTACCCGCCTCCTACCACAAAGCCTCGCTCGAGCATGGCGGAGACGACCTCCTCGGCTCCCGACCCACCAGGGATAGTGACACATGTGACCGTTGGCGACCGGTGACCCTCCCCTGCCAGGACGTCGATAGCACTGCCGGCGGACCTCATTTCCTCCACCCAACGAATTGTCATCTGCTGCATCGCGCGATGGCGGGCCCAACGGGCTTCCATTCCCTCGGATTGGATCCGCCCAAGTTGGTGGTCGAGGGCGTAGAGGAGCGAGATGGCCGGTGTCGCCGGCGTCTGATGGCTGGCGAGTTGGTCCATGAGCATGTCGAGGTCGAAATACCAGCCGCGGCCCTCCGCCTGCCGGGACCTAAGAATCATCGCTTCGGACGCAACGGCGAAGGCAAGCCCCGGGGGGAGGGCTAGAGCCTTCTGCGAGCCCGTCAGGATGTATTCGATCCCCCATTCATCGGTGCGGGTCTCTACACCGCCTATGCCCGTCACCGAGTCGACAAGCAGCATCGTCTCCTCGAACTCCCCGACGACAACTGCCATCTCCTCCAGCTCCTGGAGGGCCCCGGTCGAAGTCTCCGACTGGCTCAAGGTCACTGCGTCATATCGATTGACCTCGAGCCGGTCGGCCAGCTGGTCCGGCGGGTGGACGCTGCCCCACTCAACGTCCCACTGATCTACCTCGAAGCCGCACGCCCGCGCGATCTCGGCGAATCGCTCCGAGAAGGCGCCGTTTACCAGGCTGAGGACCCGTCCGTCCTTGCGGGCGTTGCGAACTCCTGCCTCCATCAAGCCTGTAGCCGAGGACGTCGAGATGATCACCGGCCGCTTGGTAACAAAGACGGGCTTCAGACCTTCGACCAACCCCGACATCAGCTCTTGGATCGCCTGCCCTCGGTGGCCGATCATCTGCTGGGCTTGGGCTTCGAGTACTTCTCGATGGACTTCGGTCGGTCCGGGCAGGAAGAAGCGGCCGGGTTCCAAGGGTTGCCTCATTGACACTGTTTTACCAGGCCGGTGTGGCACAGCATCGCCTCACCCGTCCTCGACTGACAAAGCAACCCTCTCTCCGTCCCTGACCTCCCAACCGACGACGACCGGCTCGCCCGAGCGAAGATGGTCCCGAAGATGGGGTAGAGGAAAGGCGTAGTCGACACCGGCGACGGGAATGAAATCGAGTCGTTCCCCCTCGACCAGGACCGTGAATGACACGACATCCTCGAACGACCCGTCGACTTCGACCACGATCCCTCGCACCGTGCCCGACGAGGGAGCGCAGGCGAAGGCGAGAACCAGCGTCGCGGCTAGCCAACGGACAGCGGGTCGAGCCGCTCCCATCCGCGCTCCTCGTTGCTCCAGCGAAACCAAATAACCGCGATAGTCGCCCAGATCAGCAGGCCGCCACCCAATTTCATGACGATTCCGGCGATGGTCTGATCGGCGACAGCCGTTAGACCCCAAGCCAATGCGGCATCGCCGTAGATCGGATAGATAGGAGCGGACGAGAAGGTGAGAAATGATGCAGGAATGGTGGGGAGTAGAGACTGGAGGAAGAGGTAGAGCATCTGCGCCGGTCGGCGCAGCTTCGGGATGGCCGGTGTCGGGGAGAGCACGGGCATCCACATCAGTCCTGCCGATACGAACAACAGGTAGTGAATGGTGAAATGAGCCACGGAGTTCGTGAGCATCAAAGAGACCATCTCGGGCCAATGGATGAGGATGAAAGTGGTATTGAAGGCCACGAATGCCGGGACGGCCCTGGACATCGGGCGGAGCCAGGCAGCCACCTTCGGGTGGCCCAGAGTGGCGTCCGCCAACCACCGGGGCGTGCCCATCAACAGCAGGGGCGGGACCGCCAGGCCCAGCACCATGTGCTCGATCATGTGCACCGTGAACAGGGACTGCTCGCCGACGTCGTGAAGCGGCCAATCCGAGACGGCGAGGATCAAAGCCAGCCCCAGATACCACTGGAACCACTGCCGTCGGGTGGGACCGGGCATGGATCTGGCTGCCAGGAGGCGAATACGCGTGTTCGCGTACCAATAGCCCAGCCCGAGCACGAACACGACGGCCCACACGTCGAAGTGGGGGTGCCAGGCGGGTATCACCCGGCTCAGCCTCCCCGGATCGCCACTACCCCCAGCGCGGACAGGACCACCAGGTAGAGGGCGCCGGCGAGGATGAACCCGGCGGTGAAGAACTTGTTGAGAGTGCCCTTCTCGAACCTGAGATGCATGTACCAGCCGACGACGATCACGAACTTGAGAAGGGCGAGGCTGATGAGGATCACCGCGTTCAGGGCTCCTAGGGAGAGCGCCCGGTCGAGATAGAACATTCCAACCTCGATCGCGGTCAAAACCGCGAGGATCACGGCGATCATCCAGTACTGCCGCGGCGTGGGGTGGGCGTGGTGCTCGGAGCTCATGTCGGCGGCAAAGAGAGGAGGTAGACGACAGTGAAGATGACGATCCAGATGATGTCGACGAAGTGCCAGTAGAGGCCAACCAGCTCCAGGTTCAGACCTTGCTTCTCGCTGAGCGAGCCCTGTCGGCGGGAGATCCCCCACAGTGAGAGCAGCATGATCACCCCAATGGCCACGTGGGTGCCGTGAAAGCCGGTCAGGAGGTAGAAAGCCGATGCGGCGGGGTTGGTGGACAGCTTCATGTCGAACTCGACGATGAACTCGGTGAACTCGAACACTTGCCCCCCCAGGAAGACCGAGCCCAGTGCCGCCGTGGCGAACAGCCAGGTCCTGGTCCCGTTCTGGTCGTTGCGACTGAGCGCGTTGTGGGCGAGAACCATGGTCAGTGAGCTCATCAGCAGCACGAAAGAGCTGACCGAGGTGAATGGGATGTCGTAGATCTCGGCCGGGTAGGGACCGGGGAACCCGCCCCGATTCGAGTACAAGAGATAGTTGGTGATCAGGGCACCGAAAAACAGGAACTCCGAGCTGAGGAAGACCCACATGCCGAGCTTGGTGTGGCTGACTCCGACGCCCTCGTGCTCGTTGTGATGAGCTGGAGCCTCGTGAATGACGTCACTCATCGACGAGCTCCTTGTCCACGGCCTTGTCCCTTTCGTCTTCATCGACGTGCTCATCGTGGGGCTCTTCCAAAGGCTCGATCCCCCAGCCAATGGCGGCGGAGAGGCTTATGACCGCGCCAATGAGGATCAGGGCCTTGCCGAAAGCAGAGGTGTGGTAGATGATCCCGTAGAAAATGATCGGGAACCCGAGAGCGAGAAGCAGCGGGAAATACGACGGATTGGGGAGGTGGATCGCCTCCGTCGGGTTGTTCCCATCATGTTCGAGCCGGGCGATCACCTCATCTGCGTCGTCCCTTCGCACTGCCCGTCCCTCTGCGTCCTCGTCGTACTTCATGTGCCAGAAGTGGTCGAGGCGGGTCACGACGGGAGGCGTGGCGAAGTTGTACTCGGGGGTCGGGCTGGGGATAGACCACTCCAGGGTCCTGGCGTCCCATGGGTCCAGACCCGAGTCCTCGCCGTGCCGGCGGCTGTGATACCAGTTGTAGATGAACACGAGGATCGAGAGAGCGATGACGAAGGCCCCGATGGTCACCACCACATTCCAGGGCTCCAACCCGAACTCCGGTGCATATTTCCAGGTTCGCCGGACCATTCCCTGGAGCCCGAGCCAGTGCATCGGGGCAAACGTCAGGTTGAAGCCGACGAACTGCATCCAGAAATGGGTCTTCCCGAGTCTCGGGTTCATCACCTTGCCGGTGAGCTTGGGGAACCAGTAGTAGAGACCCGCAAACAGGCCGAACACCGCCCCACCAAACAGCACGTAGTGGAAGTGGGCAACGATGTAGTAGGTGTCGGTCTGCTGCCAGTCCGAGGGAACCACGGCGTGGGTGACACCCGAGAGCCCGCCGATGGTGAACATCGCCACGAAGCCAATTGCGAAGAGCATCGGCGGGGTGAAGCGGATTCGGCCCCCCCACATGGTCCCCAACCAGTTGAAGATCTTGATCCCGGTGGGGATTGCGATGGTCATCGTCGCCAGCCCGAATGCGGCTTGCGCCACGGGTGTGATGCCTGAGGCAAACATGTGGTGGGCCCACACGCCGAAGCCGAGAAACGCGATAGCCGCCCCAGCGAACACCACTGCCGAGTAGCCGAACAGCGGTTTCTTGGAGAACACAGGCAGGACTTCAGAGACGATCCCCATCGCCGGGAGGATCAGGATGTAGACCTCGGGATGGCCAAACAGCCAAAAGAGGTGCTGCCAGAGGATGGGATCACCGCCTGCAGACGCCGCGAAGAACAGTGAGCCGAATTGGCGATCGAATGTCACCATGAATAGGGCCACGGCGATGATCGGCAGTGAGAACAGCAGTAGGAATGCCACAACAGTGGACATCCAGACGAAGACCGGCATCCGCAGAAGCCGCATCCCTTTGGCACGCATGTTGAGAACAGTGACGATGAAGTTGATCGACGAGATCAGAGAGGCCAGGCCGATGATCTGAAGGCCCAAGGCCCAGTAGTCCATCGCAGTCCCCGGTGAGTAGAGAGGACCCGCGTTTGGCTGATATCCAAACCACCCACCATCCGGAGAGTCCGCGAGCCAGTTGAAGCTCCCAGGACCACCACCGGGAGCCAGGTTCCCGGGTACGCCCTCGGCGCCGATTGGGGCGAGAGAGGTGCCGAAGAAGAACGTCGAATAGAGGAAGATCGCGCCAAAGAAGAAGATCCACCAGGACAGGGCGTTGAGTCGGGGAAACGCCACGTCTCTTGCCCCGATCATGAGCGGGATCAGGTAGTTCATGAATGCGGCAGACGCCGGCATGATGAACAGGAAGACCATCGTCGTTCCGTGCATCGTGAAGAGCGCGTTGTAGGCCCCGGCAGTGAGGAACTCCGAATTGGCCTGAGCAAGTTGAACCCGCAGCAATAGGGCCTCGATCCCACCGATCAGGAAGAAGAAGAAGGCCGCATAGCCGTACAAAATGCCGATCTTCTTGTGATCGACGGTCGTCAGCCACGAGACCCAACCCGTGGTCGACGAGGGACGCTTGAAGATGGTGGTCGCCTGACGCTCGGCGGTAGCTGTCATTGATTGCTCCTCAGCCACGTGATCAGGACATCGATCTCACCTTCCGTCAAAGCCAAGTTCGGCATGAAGCTTCCCGGCTTGACGTTTGGCGGATCGGCCAGCCACTCCTTCAGCGCTGCCTCGTAGGTTTCGCCTTGCCCGGGCATGGTGGCCCCTGCAAACACAGTTCGCGACCCGAAGTGGGTCAGGTCCGGGCCGTTGAAGGCGTCGCGAGCCACGACATTCGAAGCCGAGTCATCGTCGAACCGGACAGTGTGACACTGCACGCAGCCCTTGTTGACGAACACCTGATATCCCTCCCACTCAGGAGTGCCCTCGGCGGGGAGGACGGCCGGCTCCTGTTGGGCTGCGAGCCACGTCTCGTACTCGGATGCCCCGACCGCGAGGACCCGAGCTCGCATCAGTGAGTGGGAGAGGCCACAGAACTCGGCGCAGTGGCCCCAGTACTCACCGGGCTCGTCGGCTTGGATTCTCAACAATGTGGTCTGGCCGGGCACGAGGTATCGCTTTCCCATCAAAGCCGGCACCCAGAAGTTATGGAGGACGTCATCAGACGTCATCGTCAGGCATATCTCCTCCCCGGTGGGGATGACCAGGACATTGGCCGTGTCGACGCCGGCGTCGGGGTAGCGGTACTCGAACCACCATTGGTGCCCTATCACCTCGATCTCCATGGCGTCGTCCGAACAATCGGCAAGGTCGAAAATCCCTGAAACCGTGGGAACGGAGATCCCGGCAAGGATGAGGGCGGGGATGATGGTCCAGATCACCTCTAGCTTCGGGCTGCCATGGGTTTGCTTCGGCTCCTTGCGACCGTCCTTGTCACGGAAGGCGAAAACGATCACGAGGACCGCCCCCATGACCAAGACGAACACGGCGGTAGCAATCCAGAAGACAAGCCAGAAGAGCCCATCGATGTGCTCCGCGAATGGTCCTGCCGGTTCGAATGTGGTCAGCGGCGCATCTTCGATCTCGATCAGCGCACAGGAGCCAAGCAATACGGACACGGCCACGAGGGCGCCAAGACGCGCGAGCGGATTCCGGGACGGGACCATCGGGTCGGCATCATAAGAAGAATCGGCAGGGCCGACCAACTCATCCCTCGCCATGTCTCAGGGGCTCACGGACAGGAATGCGGAGACCAACTCCTCACCGGACGCGGCCCCCTCGAACGAGGCTGCGACGACACCGTCGGCGTTCACAACGAAGACCCAAGGCTCACTTGGCAGGCCCCACTCTTCGACGGCGGGAACGGCCTCGAGGTCATCGAAAGAGGCGACCTGAATGTCGTCGTAGACCTCGACATGGACGAAGTTCAGGTCTGGAAAAGCGCTGGACAGCTCCTTCACCTGGTCCAAGAGGGGACCGCAGGTGGAGGTCCGGCACCACTTCGGGGTGGCGAAAACGATGACCGTTGGACCGGACAGCACGGCATCTCGGATGCTCAGCTCGTAGAAAGAGAGGTCTGGATCGGGGTCTGAGGAGATCTCGGAGACATCGTGGTCAGCCAACGTCCGCGTCTCCGAGAGGGGCGCAACATCTCCTCTGGCGATGACCATGGGATCGGCCACCACATTGATGCCAAAGGGTCCCAGCTCCGACGTTCCGACGTCAACCGTCAGCTGATACAGACCCTCCTCGGGGAATTCTGGGTAGATCACGTACAGACCGCGGACATTGGGAATGAGCCATAGGAAGTCTGCCTCCAGGGTCTCGATCGGGGCACCGTTCTCATCCCTGACCGTGACATTGGCATCGAGGAAGGGTGATGCCTGGAACTCACCGGTCTCCAATTCGATGAGCGCCAGCATGACCCGCTGGATGCCGGTCCCGATCGAATTGGGGGAAGATGCGATCTGGACGAAAAGCGAGCCCCCAGCGCTCGAGTCCCCGCAGGCCGAGACCGCCAGGGCAAGTGCAGCTACGGCCGATGCGATCCGTCTCATACCAACACGTCCAGGATCACAGCCCCGAACAGGGCCGACAGATACACAGTGGATGTGGTGAACAGCTTCATCGCTCTCGAGGGCTCTGCGTAGACCCTCCATGTCTCCCACATGAACCAAGCGCCCAGGGCGAAGGCTGCCCCCATGTACACCCACCCGGCACCGGCCAGCGGTACCAAAAGCAGCGAGACGCCCACGGTGAGCCCGGTGTAGAGAAGCATCCTCCTCGTGGTGGCCTCCACCCCGGCCACCACCGGCAGCATCGGGACCCCGGCCGCTTCGTAGTCGTCCTTGTACTTGATAGCCAGGGCCCAGAAGTGGGGTGGCGTCCAGTAGAACACGACGAGGAACAGCACCCAGGCGGGCAACCCGACCGTCGAGGTGACAGCGGCCCAGCCGACAAGCGCTGGAGCCGCACCGGCCGCGCCCCCTACGACGATGTTCGAGACCGACGAGCGCTTCAGCGCGATGGTGTAGACGAAGACGTAGAAGAGAAGGGCGCCCGTCGAGATGAACGCGGCCAGTGGCGTGGTGAAGGCCAACAGCCAGACAAACCCAGCCAGTCCGAGTGCGACACCGAGGACCAGCGCGTGGGCGGCGGGAACCTCGTGGCTCGGAAGCGGCCGGCGGCTCGTCCTGCGCATGACGGTATCGATATCGCGGTCGAACCAGCTGTTCAGCGTATTGGCACCCCCAGCCGACAGCGTCCCTCCAATCAAGGTGGCCGCCACCAGCCAAGTGCTCGGCCAGCCACCTGCGGCGAGAACCATCGAGGGAACCGTGGTGATGAGGAGCAGCTCGATTATCCGGGGCTTCGTGAGGGCGACATAGGCGCCGATCCGGGAGCGCACTCCGGTAGTCCCAACACTGACGACGGCCTCAGTCGACATCGGAAGGCTCACTTTCTGCTGCTGCCCTGGCACGTGCTCTCTTCTCCGCCCACCGAAGCAAGACCAGAGCCAGCACCGCAGGCACCACAAAGATCCAAATATGGTCGGCGCCGAGAAGATGGGCGAGAGTCGGCATCACCCCGCCAGTATGAAGAGGCCGAGGCTGGTGAGAGCCACCATCAGAGTCAGCATGGCGTATTGGGAGCGAACGGCATCCCCGCCGAAGTCGAACAAGGCACGATCATGGGCAAGCACGACTCCCAGGACATGACCAACGACGATAGATCCGACCTGTACGTACCAGATGGGCTCGGCAGCAGTGATGAAAAAATCGACCCTGCGACTCGCCGATCCGAACAGGTCCCAACCGAGGGCAAAAGGATCAGAGATGGCGGCGAGCAGTTGCTGCCCCTCGAAGATGACCAGGGTGAAATAGTGGGCGAAAGCGTACGCCAGGGCAATCGGCACCAAGGTGTGGGCAAAACGTTGAGCCACGACGCCTGCTGAGACATTCGCATCACTCGACATGGCTGCTGCGAGGCAAGCCAGCCAATACGCGGAGCCAATTACCGCCACAGATACGAAGAGAAGGACCGTTTGCCCTATCAGGCCCTCACCGAAATCGCCCACCAGATTCCTGAACCAGACTGCGCCGGAAGCACCGTCGTATGAGACCGTACCGATCATGACCACAACGAAGATCCATAGTCCCGGCCACTCCGGTATGACCGGTAGAGAACGTAGCCATCCCCGCCAGCGGACTCGACCCCTGCGGTCGCGACCCAGGGGTGATATCGCAGAGATCAACCTCACATATGGCGTGAAGAAGTCAAAAACGGCCAGCCCAGTCTCCCGGCCAAACGAGGCCATCACGACCATCAACAGGACCGTGTAGGCCAGGGCAGCGACGCCAAGCATCACAGGATCACCCGAGCGCGGGCTGATTAGCTCGAGCCAGGTGAAGGCAATCAGCAGCAAGACAGCAGGTTCGACTCCGGCACGCGCGAGGAGCTCGGGACGCTCCGTCTTACCTACGCCGGTCGCCCTCGCCAACGCCCGCCAGGGATTGATGAAGGTGTACCAGTCGCCGATCAGCGCAGCAAGAAAGGGCACTACCAGCCACATCACTATCCACACCAGCGCGGGTGCAATCGACGGTCGAGTCGGATCCGTGTTGACACCAAACACCACAGGGAGTAGCTGTCCGATCACGATCAGGAGAGCCATGAGCCCGAGAACCGCCAAGAAACCCTCCAACGGGATCCTTGCGGCTCTTCCGGATAGGCGCGGCCCCGATTGAAGACGGGGCCTCGGCCACAAGACTGCTAGAGCTACAAACGAGAGAACAACGACAAACGCCGCGCCCACCACGAAATAGGAGACAGGCACTGGAAGGTCCAGCCGGCCCCCGATCCCGTGAGCAAGGATCAACTGGTCACCTCTATGACCAACAAGAGAAGGTGTGTCGACTCCAGTTCGACTTCGAACAGCCCTTGGGCAGTCGCCTCGAAGGAGACTTCTACGGTCTGGGAGGGAACGAGCTCGAAGAACAGGTCGTAGCCGTGAACGTGAACGTGATCTGCAATATCGGAGAGGACGGTAAAGGTCACCACATCGCCTTGGGTGACCTGTATTCGATCGGGCCCACTCACCACTCCGCCCGAGATCTCAACTGCGAAGTGTGTCTGAGCGGTGGTTGTCGTCGAAGTTTCCGCGACGGTCGTGGACGGAGTCACGACGCGGGAAGAGGGCGTGGTCGAGGTGGTCGAACTCGTGGGTGTCGGCTGGGTCGAAGTTGAGCCCGTGGAGTCGACAGGTGAAGCGGTACACGCCGTCAGCGTCAGCCCAACCAACACTGCCAGACGGATCACGCTCACGGTTCGGACGTTAGGGGGGACTCTCGAAGTAGAACGAGCCCTAATGTCCACCGACATGAAATGGCTGCGGAGAGCCTTCTATCTCGTCCTTGCCCTCGTCGTCGTCGTAGGGGTCTGGGGGTTCTACCTGTCACGCCGGTCGTTTCCCACGGTTGAGGGGGAGATAACCGTGGCCGGGCTGGAAGCACCCGTAGAGGTGATTCGTGACGCGTGGGGGATACCGCACATCTATGCGGCGAACGCACATGACCTCTTCTTCGCCCAGGGTTACACCCATGCCCAGGAGCGGTTCTGGCAGATGGACTTCTGGCGCCACGTAGGCTCGGCGCGCCTGTCGGAGATGTTCGGCTCGGGTCAGGTGGAAGCCGACATGTTCCTACGCTCCTTGCGGCTCGTGGAGTCGACCGAGGAAGAGCTTGCTCAGATGCACTCCAGCGCCCGCGAGATCCTCCAGTGGTACGCAGACGGGGTCAATGCATACCTCTCCGAGCACGACGGCGCCGAGGTGAGCCTGGAGTACGGCATCCTCGCTCTCACAAACCCGAGCTACGAAATCGAGCCCTGGACACCGATCAATACCTTGACGTGGGCGAAGATGATGTCCTGGGACCTCTCGGGCAACATGAGAACCGAGATCATGCGAGCCGTCCTGTCGTCGGATCTCTCACCCGAGAGGATTGCTCAGCTCTTCCCACCTTTCCCCCCCGAACATCCCGTGATCGCTCCCGAGGACCAAAGCGTCGACGCTGGATCCGATGCCATAGCTGAGATCCCCTCCGCCGCGATCCCAGCGCTGATCGAGGCGGGACAGCGCGCCGAATCGGTATACGCCCTCACCGGAGGCGGATTCGAGGGAATCGGCTCGAACAACTGGGTCATCGGCGGCGGCCTCACCGAATCGGGCATGCCGATCCTGGCCAATGACCCGCACCTGCCCATCCAGATGCCGTCGATCTGGACGCCCATTGGGCTCCATTGCACGGCCGAGTGCGACTTCCAGTTGGTGGGCTTCAGCTTCGCCGGCGTCCCGGGGGTGGTGATCGGCCACAACGACCGCATCGCCTGGGGAGTGACCAACCAGGCGGTAGACACTCAGGACCTCTTCATCGAACGGGTGAACCCCGACAACCCAGATGAGTACGAGGTCAACGGGGAGTGGGTGCCATTCGACGTCCAGACCGAGGTCATCAAGGTGGCAGGTGGGGACGACGTCACGTTCGAGTCGCGCTGGACCCGGCACGGCCCGGTGATCTCCGGAACCTTCCTGGAGGAAGGCGAGTTGGACGGCGCCACGTCGGTCGATCTCCCCGCGGAGTACGTGGTTGCCTTGTCCTGGCAGAGCTTGTACCGCTCCAGCATCGCCGAGGCGGTCATCAACCTCAACCTGGCATCGAACTACGAGGAGTTCCGGGTAGCCCTCTCCTTTTGGGACATCGCCTCGCAGAACGTCGTTTACGCCGACGTCGACGGGAACATCGCCTATCAGGCCACAGGCGAGATACCGATCCGGGCCTCTGGCGACGGCAGTATCCCGGTGCCGGGCTGGACTTCGGAGTACGACTGGATCGGTCTTGTCCCCTATGACGCCCTTCCCCGAATGTTGAATCCGCCGCGTGACTACGTGGCAACCGCCAACCAGCCTGTCCTGGAGCCTGGGCACCTTCCCTTCTTCGGAGTCGAGGCGGCATACGGCTATCGCGGCCAGCGCATAGAGGAAATGATCGCCGCAACCAGCGGCCACACCGTGGCATCGAGCCAAGCCATGCAGCTCGACTCACGTGACGGAGGAGCAGCCATCGTCGTCCCGTTCCTGCTGGCTCTCGATGCGGGCGACGACCCCGTCATCATGGAAGTCCAGTCCATCCTGAGCGCATGGTCGACAGGTGAGGAGGCATACCAGGCGCGTGCCGACTCGACCGGGGCGGCCGTGTACAACGCGGTCTGGCGTCAACTCCTCGCGAACACGTTCCACGACGACCTACCCGAGGACTACTGGCCCGTCGGCGGAGGCAGGTTCTTCCAGTTAGTCAAAGGCCTCCTCGAATCCGCCGACGACCCTTACTGGGACGACACCCGCACCGATGGCATCGAGACCCGTGACCAGATTCTCAGACAGTCGATTCTCGACGGTTACGCGGAGTTGACGGCCCTGGCCGGCTCCGACTCGAGTCGCTGGAGCTGGGGCGGGATCCACATCGCCCGCTTCGTGAATCAGACTCTCGGCAAGTCAGGGATCCCCCCGATCGAGTGGTTGTTCAACAGGACCGCGCCCCGCCGCGTGGGTGGCGGAACCGCCATAGTCAACGCGGTGGGTTGGGACGCATCTGAGTCCTTCGAGGCTGCTGGTATACCCTCCATGAGGATGGTGATCGACATGTCCGACTTCTCAAACTCGTTCTTCGTGAACGCCACGGGAACATCGGGCCACGCCTTCCATCCTCACTACGACGACATGATCGCCCTATGGGCAGACGGCGGATACGTCCCGATGCATTGGGACCGTGATGCTCTCTCCGCCGAAGCGGTCTCCACCCTCACGATGGTGCCCGGCCAGCCTTAGGAAGGTTGACCGGCGAACGCGGCTATTTCGTCGGCGATTCGCTCCGGGTGGGTCCAGACGACCTCATGACGTGCCTCCGGGATCTCGACCACTTTCGACTCGGTGAGCGCCTGCGCCAGCTCGTGTTGCCAAGCGGGAGGCACCAGGAAGTCTCGAGTAGGGATGATCACCAGTGTCCGCTGCTCGAGTGACCCGGCCCAGGGCCGGGAGTCGAACCGGAGAAGGCTCAATGTCGCCTGTGCACCTGCATCGGGGTTGCGACGATGGGTCTCCTCCCACAGCCAACGCGCATGCCTTGGCTCGACCGCACCTGTTGCCAACAGGTATCCCGATCGGACCTCAGGAGTGCCGGTACCGGTCAGTCGCTCCCAGCCTCGGGCGACGACCGCTCCTGCCCGTCTGGCCAGTCGGTGCGCCGTGGGGTGGACGGCAAATGTGGCGATGAGCACCAGCCGGGACACCTTCTGCGGGTGCCGGTGAGCCAGTGATTGGGCGATCGCACCACCCATCGAATAGCCCACCGCGGTGACCGACTCGACGCCAATCTCATCGAGAGCGCCGGCGAGGTCATCGGCGAGGTCGTCGACCTCGTAGCGGGAAAGGAAGTCACGAGACATCCCATGAGAGCGGTGGTCGATCAAGATCAGCCGGTGCGACGCGGCCAGCTTCGGGCCAACCAAGTACCACTCGCCAAGAGAGGAGCCTCCCAGCCCGTGTATGAGCAGCACGGGCTCACCGTCCTCCGGGCCGATTTCACGGATCAGGAACTCCTCATCGCCAACGAAGACTGTCCGGCCCGGAAGGCGCCATGGATGCTCCTGAGGCTCGCGAAACCGGGGCTTGGCCAACGGCCCTAGCAACCGCCAGACCAGGTATCCGATCAGAGACCACCGCAGGAGCTTCATGAGCTCAAGTCGCCCCACGAGAACACGAGCTCATCGACGGGCGAACCGCCGATCAGGTGCTCGTCGATGATCCGATCCAGCTTGTCCACGTCAAGGTTGGCGTACCACGAGCCCTCGGGATAGACCACAGCAATACAGCCCTGCTCACAGATGCGGAGGCAGTCGACCTTGGACCTGAGGACGGTGCCCGACCCCCACTCGACCGGGTCAGGATCGGCACCCATGTCGCCCTGCCACTTGGGAGGGGCGGA
>JAWWBL010000040.1:0-14587 GCA_033720975.1 Acidimicrobiia bacterium
AATCGCGTCCCATGACGTAGTTGGAGCCTTGGAAACGGTCACAAAATCCGCGGTCAGAAAGACGCTCGTAACGCCTTCGATTGCGAGGATGTCGGCGACAAATGGCTCGTCGGGCTCGCTTCCGGGTAGGTACGTGGCCGGGCCTCCCACGGATACGCCCACTGTGAACTTTCCTGCGTTGGGGTTGGGAGTGGGTTCGAAGCGCACGGCCATGAGGCGGCGAGGGTAGTCCCGATGACAGATCTGATCGCGGTCGATGTCGGCGGCACCTTCACCGACGTGGTTGCTCTCCGTGGCGGAGTCCTGGAGGGTCGGAAGGTCCCGACTACGCAACAGCAATCGGACGGCGTTGTCGAAGCGGCCGAGGGGTCGCCAGGTGACAGATTCCTGCATGGGACGACAACAGCCACGAACACCCTCCTCGAGGGCACTGGCGCCAAGGTGGCTTTGGTGGCGAGCCCTGGTTATGAGGATCTCATCGAGATCGCCCGTCAGGACCGGCCCTCCCTGTACGACTCTGCCCGAGACCGCCCCGATCCGCTGGTGGCTCGTCAGGATCGGTTCTCCTCTGATCTCGGAGCCCGGGAGATCGCCAGGAGAGCGGCTGCCTGCGACGTCGTGGCGATCGGGTTGATCGAGTCTCATCAGGATCCCTCGGGTGAGGCTCTTCTTGCTCGGGAGCTGAGAGAACTCTCCACGATGCCCGTGGTGGTTGCTTCTGAGGTGTCGCCGGAGTTCCGTGAGTACGAACGGCTCGCAACAACGGTTCTCTCTGCATATTTGACGCCTTCGGTTGATGGGTATCTCCGAGATCTGGACGCGAGGCTCTCGATGAAGTCGAGGCTGGTGATGACATCTTCGGGTGGTCTGATTCCTTTCGGCATCGGAGCCAACGTGGCGGGCCGACTTGTTTTGTCCGGCCCGGCAGGAGGAGTAGTGGCTGCCGCTGCCCTGGCCAGGTTTCACGGCCTCGAGCAAGTCCTCTCTTTCGACATGGGAGGCACGTCAACCGACGTGTGCCGCATCACCCATGGAGAAATCGCGGTGGGTCGGGAGCACACGGTGGCCGGTCGGGTGAACCGCGTTCCGTCTGTTCCGGTACAGACGATCGGAGCCGGCGGCGGAAGCATCGGGTGGGTTGATCCAGGTGGGGCCCTGCGCGTCGGCCCCCACTCCGCCGGCGCGAATCCGGGGCCTGCCTCTTACGGGAAGGGCGGCAATGAGCCGACCGTGACCGACGCCCACCTTCTGGCGGGCAACCTGCATGAATCGATTGCTCTCGCGGGGACGATCAGGCTGCGCCGAGCCGCCGCATTGGAGGTCGTCACTCGTCTGGGAGAGAGGATCGGCCTCGGCCCCGACTCGACTGCGGAAGGAATGCTCGAGATCGCCGACTCCCACATGGTGCATGCGCTCCGGTCGGTCAGTGTCGAGCAAGGTGCCGATCCGCGGGAGGCCACCCTGGTGGCTTTCGGTGGTGCGGGCGGACTTCACGCGGTCCGTGTGGCGCGGGAGATGGGCATGCAGTCGGTGATGATTCCACCTTTCTCGGGGGTGTTCTCGGCGTTGGGATTGGCCATGGCTGTCCCGCGCACCGATGTCGCGAGGACTGTGATGCTCTCCGAGGACGATCCGCGCTACTACCAGGCCGGAAGGGACTTGGTCGGTGAGGCGAGAGCTCGGTACGTCGAGATGTTTCGCAGTGACCCTGAAAACGTTCAGCGGACCTGTGACGTCCGATATGTGGGTCAGAGTCACGAGCTCGAGGTTGATGGCGAAGGAAGTTGGCATGAGATGCGGTACCGGTTCGAACGGGCCCACCTGACGAGATACGGATTCCAGCGCCCTGACGAACCCATCGAAGTAGTCAATGCTCGGGCCACGGCGAGTGGGCAAGCTCCACTCGCATGGGCCGAACTGCCCGGCCCGGCCCCTGGAGTCGAGCCGGTTTTTGGTGACGGAGCCTGGGTCCGAGACACGTTGCCCGCGGGGTTCTCAGTGGAGGGGCCTACCCGTCTCATCGAGACCAACTCGGTGGTCCTGGTGGGGCATGGTGAAAGAATGGTCGTCCTCGACGACGGGACTCTTCGGATCACATGGGCCTGAGTCACCGGTTTCCGAGCCGGTCCTGGAGGGGCCGAGTCTCGTAGTACTCATGACGAGTCATGTCCATGTACAGGTTGTCGTAGTGGTGGCCGTCTTTGAATATGGCCTCGCGAAACCTGACGGATACCTGAAATCCTGAACGCTCCGCGGAAGCAACTGCTCTGGGGTTTCCCGAGTGGGTCCACAGACCAACAGCCTGCAACCCCATCTCATGGAATAAAAGACGCAGAAGGAGCTCGTTTACCTCGCCTGCGTAACCCTTGCCATGAACCTCCTCGATGAACGCCACGCCTATGACCGCGCTTTGACGGTCGACCAGCCCGCTGTAGCCGCAATAGCCCACGGCTCGCCCGCTCTCCAACTCCTCGACGATGAATGTCGCGTCATCTCGGCGCACCGAGAATTCCTTCTCGTCGTACCGCTTGGCGATCATCTCGAACGTGAAGTCGGGAGGGAGAGTCCGCGACCAAGCCTGGGTGACCAGGTCATTGCGCAGGTCCACCATCAGCTCGTAGTCGCTGCGTCGCATCTCGCGAAGCCGCAGGCGCTCGCTATCGAGCGGCACGGTCCACTTCCCATTCCCTACGCAGTAGGTCGAACGCGGCCACGTCCTGCCACTGGCCCTGTCGCTTGACCGCCCTGCGGAATGCGCCCGCACGAGAGAATCCAATGGCCTCGGCGAAAGCAATGCCCGCGAGGTTCCAATAGCCGATCTCGGTGGTGACCACGTGGGCCGGTGTTTGTTCGAAGAGATGATCGAGTGTCATGGCGGCAGCTCTTCGGCCGTGTCCTCGACGACGCTGTGAGGGATCGATGGTGAGCCCCGCGCCGGGGGCGAGAGCGTCCCACCACCAACCGATCTCAGCATGACCCACGACTACGCCGTCGGACTCGATCACGAATAGGCGTCGAGTGTCCGATTTCTCCGACAGACGATCCGTCACCTCGCTCCGAGAAAGGGGAAACGGAACCCTCTGCCCGAACTGGCGATCCGCGGCGACTTCTGGATGGTTCAAATATCCGAGGAGCGCATCGGCATCGTCGGGCTCTGCGGTGCGAAGGCTGGTCTCGCCCTTGACCCAAGTCATATTGGCCAAGTCTGGCATCTGTGTCCCGGCGTCGGCCCTGGATTTACCGCCGGTCTACGCTCCGCGGCGATGGTCAACATCGTCGAAGATTGTGTCTCCTACGTTCGGTCCGCCCTCGCTGATCGAGCGGACCCGGATAAGGCTGCCGCAATGCAGGCATATATGAAGACGGACATGCCCTTTTACGGAGTGCAGCAGCCCGGCCGCACACCAATACTCCGCGCGGTTCTCGGCGAGTTCCGTCCGGCAACTCGGGATGAGTACGAGGTGCTGGTGCTGGGACTGTGGAACCTTCCTCACCGGGAGGAGAGATACATCGCGTTGGGGCTGGCAGTCAGATGCACGGAGTTCGTCGTCCCCTACTCCCTCCCGCTGTACAAGCGCCTCATCGTCGAAGGTGCATGGTGGGATTTCGTCGATGAGGTTGCGACCCATCTGATTCGCCCTCTGGTCGTTGCACACCCTGCTGTGACCTGGCCCGAAGTGGACACGTGGATCGACGACGGGGACATGTGGCTGCGCCGATCCGCGATCTTGTGTCAGATCGGGGCCAAAGAGCACACCGATGAGGGTCGGCTATTCGCATTTTGCGCGGCGCGGGCCCACGAGACCGAGTTCTTCATCCGCAAGGCGATCGGATGGGCGTTGCGTGAGCATGCCAAGACCAACCCCGAGGCGGTGGTCCGCTTCGTCAACACTCATCGCGAGCAGCTGTCCGGCCTGAGCTTTCGAGAGGCCACGAAGCACATCAAGGAGCTGGTGGCACTCTGATCGACCCGATAGCCCTCGAGGTGGCGCGCCACTCGTTCTCGGGTATCGCCGCGGAGATGGGGACGGTGCTGCGGCTCACCGCCTTGTCTCCCAACATCAAGGAGCGAGCAGACTGTTCCGCTGCCGTGTTCACGTCGGACGGTGAGATGCTGGCCCAAGCCGAGCACATACCTGTCCATCTGGGGTCGATGCCTGAGTCGGTTGCCGCGTGTCTTGCCAGGTTCGAACCGGTGCCAGGTGCGCAATACGCCGTGAATGACCCGTTCGAGGGAGGCACCCATCTCAACGACCTGACGATCGTCGCACCGGTTTTCGTGAAGGGGCGGCACATCGCCTGGGTCGCTAACCGGGCTCACCACGCCGATGTCGGTGGCGAGGCTCCGGGGTCGATGCCTGCCCATGCGGTAAGGCTCGAGCAAGAGGGTCATGTGGTGTCACCTACCGTCGCCGTCGAAGACGGGCAGTGGGCCGAGTCGTTTCTCGGCCCTTTCGTCGACGCTTCCCGCACTTCTCGGGAGCGTCGCGGCGACCTCGATGCTCAGATGGGTGCGAACGCAGTTGCGGTCCAGAGGATCGCAGAACTTTACGAGCGAGAAGGCAGCGATCGGTTCGAACGCATCACGGCTGAGCTATTGGATTATGGCGAGAGGCGCATGCGCGCAGCGTTGGCTGAGCTGCCGGACGGTGACTACGAATTCGAGGACTTCCTCGAGCACGGTGACGAGGACGTGGCCATCCGTGTGCGGGTAACCGTCGAAGGATCCAGCCTTCACGCGGACTTCACCGGGACCGACCCCCAGGTCGAGGCCAACTTCAACGCCGTCGAAGCCGTGACCCGGTCCTGTCTCTATTACGCGGTTCGTGTTGCCACCGATCCAGCCATTCCTGCCAACGGGGGCTGCTATCGCCCCCTTTCCCTGAGTGCCCCGGCTGGCTCAGTCGTCGCCGCCCAGCCCCCGGCGGCGGTGGCAGCTGGGAATGTCGAGACCTCGCAGCGGATAGCCGACGTCCTCCTCGGTGCCCTCGCCAATGCTGCCCCGGATCGGGTTCCAGCAGCTTCCCAAGGGACGATGAACAACGTCCTTGTGGGCAACGACAGCTTCGCTTACTACGAGACGGTTGCCGGCGGGCAGGGGGCCAGACCATTTCGGGACGGTCAATCAGGCATTCACACCGGCATGACCAACACTCGGAACACGCCAATTGAGGCCTTGCACTCCCACTACCCGTTCCGGATCACTCGGTACAGCCTGCGCCGGGGGAGTGGTGGGTCAGGCAAGTTCAGGGGAGGGGACGGGATCGAACGGGAGATGGTCTTCGGGTCGCCGGCCACCCTTTCGCTCCTTGGCGAGCGGCGCCGGAACCCGCCCTGGGGCTTGGCGGGGGGTGGGGCCGGCGCAGTCGGGGAGGACTGGCTGGTTCGAGTCGGCGGATCCAAGGAGCGGCTTCCCGGGAAGGTGACGATAGACGTCGAGCCCGGCGATCGGCTTCTGGTCCTGACTCCTGGAGGCGGCGGCTGGGGACCGCCTTCCTGACCCCGACTTTCCAACTCGTTTCATGGGGATCCGCCCTGGGCGGACACCTCCAACGCCGATTTTCACCAACGGGTGAGGAAGTAGCCTCATGGGGTGACTTTGGTGGGCGAACTGCGTCAGGCTTTGGGCGAGGACAACGTTCTCGACGCGCCCGTGGAGCTGCACGTCTTCTCGAAAGACGCCTCATTGATGCGGGGCCACGCCACGGTCGTCGTCTTTCCCCAGGACACGGCGGACGTGTCTGCCGTGGTCAAGATTGCGGCCAGGCACCAAACCCCGATCGTGGCTCGGGGCGCAGGAACCGGCCTTGCTGCTGGAGCGAGCCCGACCGAAGGCGGCATCGTCCTGTCCACGACGGCGCTAGACGAGATCGAGATCGACCAAGACAACCGGACGGCCTGGGTGGGGCCGGGGGTGATCAACCTGGACCTCACCCGAGCCGCCTCGGAACACGGGCTCCACTTCGCTCCGGATCCCTCTTCGCAGTCGGCGTGCACAATCGGCGGCAACATCGCCAACAACTCTGGCGGTCCTCACTGTCTGGCCGAGGGCAGCACGACTAGCCATGTCCTGGGTATGGAGGTGGTCCTCGCCGATGGCGAAGTCATCACGGTTGGCGGACCGGCGCCGGATATGCCGGGCCTTGACTTGCGCAGCGTCATCGTCGGGAGCGAGGGAACCCTCGGAATAGTCACCAGGGCTTTGGTGCGACTGCTCCCGATAGAGCCCGACGTCCGCACCATGCTCATGGACTTCCCGACCGTGGAGGGAGCCGCTGCCACGGTCTCGGACATAATCGCCGCCGGGATGGTTCCCGCCGCTCTCGAGCTGATGGATCAGCGGATGACCGAAGCGGTCGAGAACTGGTTGAGAGCCGGCCTGCCCACGGACGCCGCAGCGATTCTGCTTGCCGAGGTCGTCGGAGAGGTCGAGAGTGTCACCTCTGAGGCGGCCGAGATCAGCGAGATCGCCCATGTCAACGGAGCCCGAAGAGTCGAAATCGCCGAGACGCCCGAACACCGTGACCTGCTGTGGAAAGGCCGCAAGTCGGCGTTCGGGGCAATAGCCCAGCTCGCTCCGGACTACTACCTGCACGATGCCGTGGTTCCGCGCACCAAGCTGGTCGAAGTCCTGCGCGGTGTCTACGAAATTGCCGACCGATATGGGCTGACACTTCTGAACGTGTTTCACGCAGGCGATGGCAACTTGCATCCTCTCATCGCCTTCGACTCGAACGAGCCCGGTATGGCCGAGAAGGTCCATCGGGCGGGGGACGAGATCGTCGCCCTGTGCCTGGCAAACGGCGGAGCCCTCTCCGGCGAGCACGGGATCGGGGTCGAGAAGAGAGACTTGATGGGAGCGTCGTTCACGGAGCTGGACCTCGATGCCCAGGCCAGGCTCAAGGAGGCATTCGACCCCTCCGCGTTGCTCAATCCTGGAAAGATCCTGCCCGCGGGCTCACGGTGTTTCGACTTCGGTGGGGTGCGTCGTGAGATTCCCAAAGGTGCTTGGGTGTGACGCGGCACCCCGACCATCTGACCAGGCTTGCCACCGAGATCGAAGGAGCACCCGAAGCCGAGTTGGTTCTCGCTCCGAAGAACACCGAAGACGTGGCATCAATCCTTCGGTACGCCTCAGACAAGGGAATGCCCGTTCAGGTTTGGGGAGGAGGCACCCGTCAGGGTTACGGCACGCCACCGCCACCGGGGATAGTGATGTCGACTTCGAACCTCAATGCGATCGAAGCCTGGGAGCCGGAAGATCTCACGCTGGTCGTGGCGCCGGGGGCGAAGGTCGTCGATGTGGAGAGCATGCTGGCCGACCGATCTCAAACAGCAGTATTGCCCGAGGTTCCGGGCAGTTCGACTGTTGGTGGCGCGCTGGCCGCCGGCGTGTCGGCGTTTCGCAGGGGACGGCTCTATTCGACCCGGGAGAGGGTGCTCGAGACACGCGTAGTCACCGGAGATGGGCGCATTGTCCGCTCCGGGGCGCGTGTGGTGAAGAACGTCTCCGGCTATGACCTGGCGCGCCTCTGTGTTGGGGCGTTCGGTTCTCTCGGCGTGGTGGTTTCCGTCTGCTTCAAGCTCTTCCCGAATCCACCAGCTGCTGCCACCGTCCGCGTGGAGAATCCCAACATTTGGTCGGTGATAGCGCGGCCCCTCGCAGTACTGGAGACCCGCGAGGGCACCGATGTGTTCATTCGCGGCACGGAGGAGGAGGTGCAGAAGAAGGCGGACCGCTTGGGCGGAGTGTCCCGCGATGGCCATCATTGGCCGAGAGATCCTCTGGGACCGTTCCAATGGCGGATAGGTGTCCCGCCGGCTCTAGTGAGCGAGGCGTTGGCCCGCCTCCCTGAAGACTGGCCTTTCGTGGCTGTCCACGGAGTTGGCGAGATCCGGGCCGCGTCGGAAACTGTTGACGGAGCGGTGGCTGTCCGTGAATGGAGCGAAGCCGTGGGAGGGCACCTGGTAGCGGTTTCGCGACCCGACGAGGCACGCGAGTTCGACCCATGGGGGCGACCACCTGCCGCTCTCGGACTGCAGCGTCGACTCATCTCTCATTTCGATCCCGCCCGGGTCATCAACCCGGGGCGTCTTCCGGGAGGGCTGTGATGGGATGGGTAACCGAGCTGCATCCGACCAAGGACGAGCTCGACGCCTGTGTTCAGTGCGGGCTGTGTCTCCCGGTTTGCCCGACTTTCCGCCTCACCGGCCGTGAGACGGCTTCCCCGCGTGGACGTCTCCACGCCATGTCCGCGGTGGCAGATGGGATCGTGGAGGTGGATGAGGCGTTTGCGGAGATAATCGGTTTTTGCCTTGGCTGTCGGGCTTGCGAGCCGGTGTGCCCGGGACTGGTTCCTTACGGTCGCACTCTGGAGGGGGCTCGTGCCGAGATCGCGGCTCAAGTCGCCGGAGAAGCGCGGAGGCGCCGACTCACCGTGGGATGGGCTCTGCCCTCTCGGCCGCTGATGAGCCTCGCTGGAGCTGCGCTATCCGTAGCCCAGCGATTAGCGCTCACCCGCCTCGTGCCCCGTGCGTACCGAAGATTGACGTCCGGCCTGCGGCGACTCCCCGCTAGGCCGCACGCAACAGTGGGGATGAGCATCGGAAGCGGTGAGTCGGGAACCGCCGCCCTCCTCGCCGGGTGTATCCAGGACCAGTGGTTCCGTCCTGTCAATCACGCAGCCGTCGAACTGCTTGCGCGCGCGGGTTACCGCGTGGACGTGCCCCGGACCCAGACCTGCTGTGGCGCACTCGCGGCGCACGACGGCAAGCCAGATGTGGCGATGCGACTTGCCGAGACCAATGAGTCGGCGTTTGGAGGTTATGACCTGGTGGTCGCCACTGCTGCGGGATGCTCCGCCCATCTCGCGGGTTACGAGCATTGGAACTCGCCTTCCGTTGCCGAGAAGTCGATGGACATAACTGTCGCCGTGGCCCAGGCGATCGTTGACGGGAGGCTCCCTCGACTGGACGGAGGTCGTGGCCCGATCGCGGTCCAGGATCCGTGTCACCTGCGACATGCCCAGCGGGTAGTCGACGAGCCTCGTCACATCCTCGAGGCCGCGGGATACGAGGTCATCGAAGTCGATCCGGCCGGTTTGTGCTGCGGTGCGGCCGGCCTCTACACGCTTCTCCAACCGGATGCGTCGACCCAGCTCGGAAACCAGAAGGCTGAGCAAGTGCGTTCTACGGGTGTGACACGGGTGGCGTCGGCAAATCCGGGTTGTGAGATGCAGCTTCGAACGCACCTGGGCCAGGAATACGAGATCGCACACCCGATCGAGTGGTATCTGCGTGCCGTTCTAGAGACAGAGCCTGCCGGTAGCCTCGCCACCCCGGAGGGTTTGTCATGACAACGGAACCGAGACTCACGCCCCGGACCGTGTGGGCCTACACGAAGCGGTATGCGATCCTCGCGTACGGCGCCATCGGGACCATGTTCGACGTCGGGCTGATGGTCCTGGGAGCGATGCTCAACGGCCTGGCGATTTCGATTCTCCTGGCCGGCCTCGGGATAGTGGATAGCGAATTGGACCTCAGTACCGGTGCGATGCTGGTGTCGGCAATCGTTCTCTCAGTCGTGGGGCTTTTCTGTCTGGGGCTCGCCTCTGAGGGCCCGCTGGGGCGGGGACGTCGGCTGGTCGGGTTCAAGGACTGGGAAGTTGGCGTCGGCAGGGCGATCGCAGTCCTCATCGTGGGTCTGGGCGCCCTTGGAATCTATGAGCTGCTTCGCGGAGCCCTCGAGGGGCTCCCCTCTCCTCTGCTCAAGGGTTTGGAATCCATCCGCGCCGTCGGGCAATCGGGCATAACAGTTGTGACCCTGGTCGGAGTTCCCCTCTCGATCCTGGTGCGAAGGGCCCCCGCGCGATACGCGTGGGCTCGCTTGGCCGACGTGCCGGTCATGTTCGTGGTTTGGGCGATCGCGACGTTCGCCTATCTCACATGATCCGAGCGCGGGTCGGCTTGGCGAATACAAGGATCTCTTTGTAGCCCGAGCCGGCGCGTGTCAGCACTTCCCTGGTCCAAGGGAGGTCAGGGATCTTCATGTTGAGCCCTTGGCCCTTGCGCGCCGCCAAATCCATCAGTCCTTCGACAATGGTCGGCGCTCCCGGCGAAGTCGTCGCCAGCCAATCCAGCCGCAGGTATCCAGGGCCATCCTCCGTGGGGACACCTTCGACAATCACCCACCCGGCCTGCGATTGGTATAGGGCCCCTCTCTCCGCAGCATGCTGGACATCGTCGGGTCGGGCTTTTCTCCACTTCCATCCATGGGAGATGAGCCCCCGGCCCGTTCTGTAGATGTCGGTCCCAGACCAGTAGATCCAGGCCGCATCGGCATCCTGGCCCACTGCCTCGTGGAGTGAAGGCTCGTCGCTTCGACCAACCTCGTCGGCGTACCAGTCGGCGAACAGCCAGGCGGATGTCTGCCGGTAGTCAAGCCCCAGCACCTGCTTGATCGCGGGCTCATTGTCGGCTTCTGTAGCAAGCCGCATCACTTCAGCTCCTCTCTCCCGTGCCCACTCGACGCCGGCGTAATTGAGCGCCTTTCCCAGACCGGATCGTCGATGATCAGGGTGAACACGTGCCGCCTCGAGCCATCCCTCGCGCGGCGAAAGCATCTCCACATGAGTAAGGGCCAGGACCCGCTCCGACGGGTCGGCGCAAACCAGAACCTCGGAGTCGTCATCCTCCAGCCATCCGGGAAGCCGTTCCGGGACGTAGTCACCCCAGCTGAAGGTGTCTGTCGTCCACGTGATGATCGACGGAACGTCCTCCGGGCGGCAGGGACGCACCTGGAAGGCCATGGCTACATCCGATCCGGGACCGTTATGCCAAGCTGATCGAGGAGCGTCTCCAGGGTCTCGAGGGCCCAGGCGGAGATGCCAAGCCACGAGGATTGCCTTGCGTGGTCCTCCTCGGAGAGTATGTGGCAACGGTCGTAGAAGGTGGAGAACCGGGCAGCCACGTTGTAGGCATGCTCGGCGACGTGGTTGGGCGATCTGAGTTCGAGGGCGCGTTCGATTGCCTCAGGCGATCTCAGCAGCTCGAGGACGAGATCCAGCTCTGACTGGTCCGACGCCGGAATGATGTCTCCGGGCTCGGCCCCCCGGTCATATGCCTTGCGGAGGATGGACTTGATGCGTACCGCCTGGTACTGGAGATAGGGCCCCGTCTTGCCCTCGAATGAGCTGAACCGATCCAGATCAAAGACGTAATCGGAGTTTCGATTGTTGATCAGATCGCCGAATTTCAGAGTTGCCAGACCAACCTGGTCGGCGATGGCGGTCCGTTCCTGGTCTGGATACTCCTCTGCAAGTTTGGCCTCGTCGAGTCGTTCCCGAGCCGCTCGGCGGATCATGGCTATCACGTCGCCCAACTGGACCACTCCACCTGCGCGCGTCTTGAAGGGCCTCCCGTCCGGCCCATTCATGGTTCCGTAACTGATGTGCTCCAGGTCAACGCCTTGGGGGACGATGCCCGATTTTCGCGCTGCTCTGAACAGTTGGGTGAAGTGGTCGCTCTGGCGCCGATCGACGACGTACAGGATCAGGTCGGCGCCAAGGTCGTCGACTCTCATCTGCAGCGTTGCCATGTCGGTGGTCGAGTAGAGAAATCCACCGGCGCTGGATAGGAGAATCAAGGGTGGCCACTCCCGATTGTCCTCGGGCTTATCCACCCGCACGACCAGAGCGCCTTCAGACTCTTCGGCTGCACCCGATTCTCGGAGTTGGTCGACGAGGGGCGCCAGCCGATCATGGACATCGGACTCGCCGTACCACAGGTCGAACTCGACCCCGAGCGCGGTGAAGTCTTCGCGCTGGGACTTCTCGGACACAGCCTTCATTTGCCGCCAGATGTCGAGGTTCTGGGGATCGTTGCTCTGGAGAAGGACCGTCTCCTGGCGGGCGCGGTCGGCGAAGTCTGGGTCTGACTCGGCCCGTTGTGATGCTTCCGGGTAGATCGTCTGCAGATCATCGAGCGTGATGCTCTTCGGGTCGATGCCCTGCTCTTTCACGACTGCGATCAGGAGGCCCATCTGAAAACCCCAGTCCCCGAAGTGGGGGTCCCTTATTACCTGGTGCCCGGCGAAGGCAAAGAGTCTGGCGAGAGCGTCGCCGATGATCGTCGCTCTCAAATGCCCGACATGCATCGCCTTCGCCACGTTGGGGCCTGCGTAGTCGACCAAGACGGTGCGGGTCGGCTCCCGGAGCTCGTAGCCGAGCTGGTCGTGTGCCGCGGTCCGATTCGACCATTCGGCGAGCGATTCGGCGGTCAGGCTCAGATTGACGAAACCGGGCCCGGCAATGTCCGCAAACTCGATTTCGTCCAACTTGGCCAGTCGCTCGGCGACTTCGGACGCGATCTCACGCGGAGGTCGTCCTGCGATCTTGGCAGCCGCCATCGCTCCGTTGCACTGGAACTGGGCGAGCTCGGGTCGTTGAGAGGGGAGTACCTCGCCTAGTCCGGGAGGCAGGCCCAGGTCTTCGAAGATCTCCCCGACAATATGGCTCAGGTGGCCCTGGATGGACATTGCTGGCGAGGTTAGGGCGACACCGTTCGTCTCGTTCGCGCTGCACCTCGCTGGGCTGAGCGCGACGCGGTGCAGCGCAAAGGAGACGAAACAACCCCGCCCTCGTTTGGGCTGCAATACGTGAGGCTGAGGCCTACACAATGCAGCGGAGAAGAGTGGCGGTGGGCTGGCTCAGGCCATTGAGGCGAGAATGGCGCCCATGACCGCGAATCCGATGAGCGTGTACGGGCCATTGATCCGCATCAGCTTGGGGTTGTCCGCTCCATAGGCTTGGCCGGTCACCCTGTTGGTTCCGATGAAACCGATCGCGGCGACCAGGCCCCACAACGCACCGTCGAGGACATCGTTGACACCGATGGCGGCGAAGAACCAAGCCAACGCGGTTGCAGCTATGAACCATGCGACGAGATTGATGACGATAGGGCCTGCCGCCGGCGCACCACCTTCTTCCTGCCCGATAGCGGCTCGGTACTGCTTCCCGAACAGAAAGTTCGCGTACCACAGGGACCCAATGACGAAGTAGGCGACGGTCGCGATCACTACGGCAAGCCAGTCGATGTTTGCAAGATGATCGAAAATCAAAGCTCCTCCTTATTCGAGCTGGAGCAAAGCTACGCATGCAGTCGTGCCGCGGTCGGTTCGCGCAGCCTCCATTAGCTTGGACAGGGATGAAAGCCGAAGAGTTGCTGGACTATTGCCTGGGGCTGCCTGGTGCGTGGGAGGACGAGCCGTGGGAAGGCGACGTCACCGCGAAAGTCCACGACAAGATCTTTGCGTTCTTCGGCGAGAGGTCAGTCGGCCTGAAGTGTGGTGCTACGCGAGAAGAGGCTGATCGGTGGCTAGCCCACTATCCGGACGATGCCACTGTCATGTCGTATATCGGCAGGTACGGATGGAACACGCTGCGCCTCGATGGATCGATCCCGCCCGACGTGATCCTCCAGGCCGTTGATGATTCCTATCTCTCGATAGTGGGCAAGCTCGCCAAAACCAGGCGCCCCAAAGGTTGGGAGATCGTCGGCGGGTGAGAGCTCAGTACTTGGCCAGCTCCTGGGCAGCTTCGACAATGTCTTGCGGCGTCGGGTAGAGCATCTTCTCGAGCGACCCGGCATAAGGCATGATCGGAACGTCCGGCAGCGCCATCCTCCGCACCGGCGCGTCCAGCCACTCGAATGTCTTATCGGCGATCTGAGCGGCGATCTCGGCGCCGTATCCCAAGAACTCGTTGTCCTCGTAGACGATCAATGCCCGTGAGGTCTTCTTGATCGATTCTTCGATCGTGTTCCAGTCGAGAGGCTTGAGGCTCCGTAAGTCGATTACCTCGGGGCTGATGTCCAGGTCCTCCAGCAGCGGCACAGCCTCCATTGCGAAGTGAGCCATCGCGCCGTAGGCGATGATCGTGAGGTCGGTTCCCTGATGCCTGATAGCGGCGCGCCCCAGGGGGATCCTGTGCTCACCGGCGGGAAAGGGCCCCTTGGCCAGGCGGTACAGCTTCTTTGGCTCAAGGAACATCACCGGGTCGGGGTCCTCGACGGCAGTGTGAAGCAGGCCCTTGACGTCCGCCGGGGTGGACGGCACCACGACCTTCAGCCCGGGCACCTGGGCGTAGAAGGACTCGATCGATTGAGAGTGATATTGAGCGCCATGAATCCCAGCTCCGTAGGGCGTGCGGATGACGATCGGGCAGTTCCATCGCCCGTCTGACCGATAGCTCACCCGTGCCGCCTCGGAGACGATCTGGTCGAAGGCGGGGTGGATGTAATCGGCGAACTGGATCTCGGGCAGCACCTTGTACCCGGTGGCGGAGAGGCCGATCGCACAGCCGACGATGGAGGACTCCGCGATGGGCGTGTTGAAGCAGCGTTCGGGGCCGAACCGTGACGTGAGCTGTTGGGTTGCCTTGAACACACCACCCTTCTCGCGCGCCACATCCTCACCGAAGACGACCGTGTCGGGGTGGGCCTCCATTATCTCGTGAAGCGTCTTGTTGATCGCTGTGATCATGTTGATCTGTTCGCCGGTGGGGACCTGCTCCACCTCGGTCGCAGGCGG
>JAWWBL010000041.1:0-14302 GCA_033720975.1 Acidimicrobiia bacterium
AGTGGTGGCGACCCGCTCATCGCGAGCGGTTCGCCTCTCGTTTCCCTCCAGCTCGATGGCTGAGACCGGGCCCCATCCCGGTCGTGGGCCACTGGCCAGGCTGAAGCTGTAGCCCATCGATCGAAGCCGTTCGAGAATCGAGGGGTCGACGTCTGGCTCCACCATGATCTCGGGTGTTGCTTGCGGCCCGAAATCGGTGACGGTCCAGCGGGGAGCGGCAAGCGCGGCCCCCAGGTCCGTGCCTCTCACGATGGCCCTCGCACCCACTTGAGCGACGAGCTGGGGCTGCACCGCCCCTCCTCGTGTGCCGAGGAGCCACCTGGCGTTGGAGTCCTCGGTCCACAGTGTTGGCGACAGTGTGTGAAGAGGTCGCTTTCCCGGGGCCAACTCGTTGGGATGACCGGGCATGAGGCTGAAGCCTCCGCCCCTGTCCTGGAGTAAGAAGCCCGAGCGCGTCGCTCCGAACGCCGACCCCGTGCCGCGGTAGTTCGACTGGATCATCGAGACCGCAACACCGTCTGAATCGGCAGTGCACAGGTAAGCCGTGTCTCCCTCCATGCCCATCGGCCGGGGCCACGATCCAGCTCTGCCGCGTTGAACCGACTCTGACGCCCGGGCCAGTCGCCCGGCATCCAGCATCAGGCGCGCAGGCAACGGCGCGTGATCCGGGTCTGCCACGATGTCGTCGCGCTCCCAAGCGAGACAGCGATAGGCCTCGATGAGCAAGTGCCACCACTCTGGGTGGTCGGGGTCGTCGGGTGGGCCGAGGCTCTCGAAGACCGCCAGGGCGCCGGGCCCCAGGTAGCCCTGGGAGTTTGGAGGAGTCGTCCATCCGATCAGCCCGGCGACTTCGACCCCGATGGGATCCACCCACTCGGCCTGCGAGGCCGCGAGATCCTCGAGGGTGATCAGTCCTCCAACGGCCGCGACGATGTCGTCGCCGGCCTTACCGGCGTAGAAGGCGTCCCTGCCCTCTTGTGCGACCGACTGGAGGGTTCTGGCCAGAGCGGGGCGTGTCACGATCTCGCCCTCCGTCACCGCTGATCCGCGGGGGTAAAAATCCGAGACGGCCGGGTTTCCCGAGTAGACGTCCGCCATCCGGCCGAAGGCGGACGCCTGCTCCGAGGAGACTTCGAAGCCCCGTTGGGCCAGCGTGATCGCTGGCTCCAAACACTCGGCAAGGCTGAGCCGCCCGAACGATCGGCTCAACTCGGCCAACCCGTCGACACAGCCGGGAATGGTCACGGTGGCGGGATGGTCGCGAGGAATTTCGTCCAGCCCTGCCTCTCTCAGGGTCGACGCATCGACCCGTGAGCCCGCTCGGCCGGAAGCGTTGAGGGCCCTGGGGCGGTCCCAACCGGGGAAGTGGACGAGGGCGAAGAGATCTCCGCCAATTCCGCAGGTCTCAGGTGCAACCACACCCTGTGCGGCGATAGCTGCGATAGCGGCGTCGACGGCGTTACCGCCCCGAGTGAGGGCATGACGGCCGGCTTCGGTGGAGAGGAGATGCGGTGTCGCTACCGCGTTCGAGCTCAAGAAACCTTCAAGTCGGGGAGTATCCGGTTCAGGGCGTCCAGCACTGCTCGCACCACGCCCCGGCTCTCGTCGTCATCGACCACCGCGGCACCGATGAGCAGCCTCTCGGTTGCCTCGGTGACGAGAACGACCTGTGCGATCGCCATCCGCCGCCCTCCGAGCACCGGCACATCCATGGACGAGATCGCCATGGCCGCAGCGGGATGTATCGCCTGGCGAATGGCGCCCAGCGTAGCTTCCGCGACCTGGCGCGGCTTCATGGAGCTGGCCGCGGCGCCAGTGGCGCGCCCGACCAGGAGGCTGTCGTGCCACCTGAGGGTGACGGTCACCTCGGCACGAGACCCGTCGAGCGACTCGGACACGTCGACCAGCGCCGGGCGGAGCCCGGAATCGAGGTCGGCATCGGCGAGCTGGACGACCGAGACGATCCTCCGATCGATCTCGAGGCCGAAAAGGGCCTGGCCCAGCGACTGAACGTCCCGGACCAGTTGCTTTGGCGCCTTGTTGCGCCGCGCCAGGACGTGAATCTCGTCGATGTGACCGTTAGCGGCGACGATTCGGGCGGCTTCGACTCCCTCGATCCGAGCGATCTTCTCCTGTAGGGAGTTGATGTCCATCGCCGGTAATCGTAACGCTGAGTGGTCAGATCCAAGACCATGAATTCGGCTTTTCTCTTGTGAGCCATGCCCGGCCTGTCTAGATTGCTCCAAGCTGGAAGCTATTCACAGGAACTGTGGGGCAACCGGTCTCTGACCGCTTGCCCAGGCCCGGGCGGGCGAAGTCAGGGGCCTTTTTGACATGTTAAGGGTTCCCGAGATCGGGAACGTTGGTGTACTCGGCGTCGGCATCGGCCACGGCAAATGAACGCCCATCTACCCAAGCGGAGCGGAATGTCACGGATCGGCACGCAAGGCCGGTCAAATAAGGCATCGAAGGTGAGCGTGCAAGTATGAAGGCCCGTTTGGTCCGAATTCTCGCCGCCGCAGCCAGCCTGGCGGCTCTGATTGCCGCGGGCGCGGCGAACACACGTATCGGCTGATAAAGACGCCGGGTCACCACTATCTGAGGCAACATGTCAGACGGGGCTCCCATGAAACTGCTTTCCAACAACCCGCTGGCGAGGCGTTATCGACGTCTTCATCCCTCGGTGCAGCGGAAACTTCGGATCGCTGTGCCTTACTTCACCTTGGGGCTACTCACACTCGTCGGCTCGTTCTTGATCAGCGGACCCCCCAATTGGTCGGTGTGGCTGCCGTTCGCCGGCCTGCTCGTCCTCCTCGAGTCCTTCGCCGTCGAGGTCAACGACCGCATGCTGCAGTCCTCGTCGATCATGGTGGTGATGACCGCCGGGGTGATCTCTGCCCTGGAGCCGGGATCGGACGCCATGTTTGCCATGGCGCTGATGGTGGCGATCGGTTCCATAGTTCCCGCCGACTTCAAGGAGCGTCGCTGGTTCCAGCCCATGGCCAACTTCGGGCAGATGGTGATCTCGGCGGCGGCAGCAGGGTTCCTGCTCGACGCCAACCTCGGCCATCTGCAAGGCGTGGGGACCTCGGATCTGATACGGGTCGCCGTCGCCTCGTCCCTCGGCGCCCTCGCTTATGCCACCGTCCAGAACCTGCTGGTGCGAAAGGCGGTCAAGACCGTATACGGGAATGACAACCTCCAGCCCTGGTCGCAGATGCCGGTGCTGTTCACCGGTCAGGTGGTCATGGGCCTGTTGGGCGGTCTGATCGGAGCCGCTTTCCTCATCGCCGACCGTCCCGCGGTTCTGGTGCTCATCGTCGGCGTCTATGGGATCGGTCACATGTCGCTATACGCCTTCTCACAGCTACGCGAGTCACATCTCAGTGCCATCCGAGGCTTTGTGAAGACACTCGAGGCCAAAGACATGTACACGCGGGGCCACACCGAGCGCGTTGCCTTCTTTGCCCAGCTGATCGGGGAGCAGCTGAGCTTCACCGGCACCCAATTGGAGACGGTCAAGTGGGCCGCTCTCATCCACGACCTCGGCAAGCTCGCGGTGCCCACCGAGCTGATCCGGAAGAAGGGGAGACTCACCGAGCGGGAATACGCCCAGATGAAGGACCACGCCCACCTCGTCGAGGAGATTCTCGCCGAGGTCGACTTCCTCCAGCCCATGGTCGAGATCGCCTCCGGGCATCACAGCCATTACGACGGCAAGGGGTACGGGGGCACCGGGCACACCGACGGCCAGGCACCCAGTCTCGAGGCATGCATAGTCGCGGTGGCGGACGCATTTGACGCAATGACGTCGGCACGGTCGTACCGGATGGCCCTGTCCCAGCAGTATGCCCTTGGTGAGCTCAGGCGACATTCCGGCGCACAGTTCCACCCCGACGTGGTGGATGCCTTCGAGAAGGCGCTGAACCGAACCGGTCGGGCGTGGGGCGCCCCGCACGTCAACGACGAGGAAATGGCCAGGAGATTGGCCGAGGAACCGGAGCTGACTCTCCGTGGCTGATTGGAGCCCTCGCACCATCGCATTCGCATCCTGGATGTATCCGTTCGCCGTGGGCTTGGTGGGCATTTATGCGGGCGCCAGGGCGGTGACCGACCCCTTCCACCTGATGATCGCCGCCGCTGCGCTGATCCTCGCCTCGCTCATAGACGTTGCCACCTCAGATACCGGCAACCGGTTCACCCTCGGCATCGCCGTCGCGGCGGCCATTCCGTTCGTGCTCTCCCATGCGTCGGGCGTGGACGTCGCCGGAACGATCGCTGCTTACGGACTCGGGCTCGCCGGTGTTTGGGCTCTCCGCCACTCCCGTGGGGAGGCCCATGTAGACCTGCTTCCCACCGTCACCCGTCGGTTTGGAGGTTATGTCGCCTACGCCGCGGGTTACTCCTCGATGCGGGTTGGAGTCTTCGCCGAGCTTTCCGGAGGTTGGGAAGACCTGCTCCCATTCTTCGTAGCCGTGGCGTGGTGGCTCGGAGTTGAGGTCGTCCTCAGGGCCTACCTGATCGTCGGCAAGCGGGAGCTTTCTCGAAGCTACTTGGCTCGAGCCCTCCTGGCCGACATGAACGTGTTCCTCGGGCTGGCGTTGACCGGTGCGCTCTTTGGAGAGCTGTATCCGGCACTCGGCTGGTGGGCGATGGCCATCGCCCTACTCCCTTATTCGTTCGCCCATGCCGCCTTCAAGCGGTTCCAGGAGACCAAGGCGACCTACAAGCAGACGATCAGAGCACTGGCCCGGATACCCGAGGTGTCGGGGCTGGGCATAGACGGTCATGCCGATCGCACCACCGAGCTGGCCACGGCCATCGCCAAGGAGCTCGGATTGGGGCCGTCGGAGGTCGAGGACGTCGAGTACGCCGGTCTGATGCATGACATCGGGCGGGTCAGCCTCAACGAGCCCCAGGTGATCAAGATGGGGTTCACCGACGATGACATCGCCCGGTGGAGCGCCGAGATCATCGCCGAGTCTCCCTATCTGGAGCCGGTGGCCGACCACGTCCGCCACCAATACGAGCCATTCCGCAAGCCCGGTGAGCAGGATGATCCTGAGGTCTCTCTCATCTCCCGAATCATCAAGGTGGCGGCGGCGTACGACTGGAAGGTCCACCGGGATCAGATGTCGCCATTGGAAGCTCTCGAGGCGCTTCACACCGGCGCCGCCTACGAGTACGACCCCGAGTTGGTCGCATCGTTGCGAAGACTGCTCGAAGTGCGTGGCGTTCTCGTTCCGGTGCGGGCCTGAAGGCGTGGCGACGAGCGTCGAGCAGACCGGTCAGTCAGACTCTTGATCGTCGGCTCTTCGATCGGGTGACAAAGCCGCGGTGGCCATGTAAACGATCGCGGTGACCACCAGGCTGCCCACCACAGAGATCTGCCAGCCAAACAAGAGTCGAAGGGCGACGAGGACGGCAACGAATATGGCGACCTGCCGGAACAAGCCTGAGCCCACGGCTAGCGGTCCGATGCCGATCCGGCTTGGGCGCTTGCCCCTCGCTTGAACCAGCGACGCGGCCGCCGCAACTCGTTCTCGAGGAACACGCCGAGGCCCAGCGCCAGGAATATGTCCCCAACACTGATGACCTCACCGATCCCCACCAGCCGAAGCGGGATCACATCGGCGAAGAAGGCGAGGCGTGAGGACGCATCAAGCGGCACGTGCTTGAAGCTGTCCGATAGGTCGGGCTCGGTTACGGCGAAGCCACTGGCCACCTCGGCCGCCCCGGCCAGGACCGGCATGCCCCCGTTGGCAGCGATCACCGTGAAATTCATGAGGACGCCGACGCCCACAAGCCACATGCCGGGCTTCTTGGTGTTTAGCGCCACCAACAACATGAGCAGTCCGAAGGAGACCAGGACCATGGCCAGACCCGCGGATTCGGACCACTCGGCGTCGGGTAGCCATCGCGTACCGGCTTGAAGGCCGAAGGCCACGAAGAGCAGCCACCAGGCTCGTAGCTCGATGTCGCCTAGGTTCACGAGCCTTCCCCCTCTGAGCACAGCGACTGTCAGGGCGAGGAAAAGGACGAGCGCCAGCCATAGCATGGAGCGCGACGGTAATAGCGCCGGGCACAAATCCGAGAGGGTGAATCAGATGGTTCGATATGAAGTGAATGCCGGCCGTGCAACGATCACCATCGACGATCCGGAGCGCATGAACCCGCTTTCCGTTGAGGTCATGAACGAGCTGGCCGTCGCCACAAGGTCGGCTATCGAGGACCGCGAGACCAGGGTGATCGTCTACACCGGAGCTGGGGAGAAGGCGTTCTCCGCGGGAGGCGACCTCAGCGGGTCGTTTGTGGACGATGCCATCGGGCTTCACAAGGCGCGTGGCGCCCTTGGGGATCTGTTCCGGCTGATGATGCGTGGAGGTAAGCCAACCGTTGCCCGAGTCAACGGCCATGCCATCGCCGGGGGTTTCGGGCTGGCGGTGGCGTGCGATGTCACGATCTGTGTCGACGACGCGCGCCTGGGCACGTCGGAGATATCGATTGGCCTCTGGCCAATGATGATCTCGGCGATCTTGTCCCGCGCCATGCCACGAAAGGGTGCCCTCGAATTGATGTTGACAGGACGGCTGATCGACCCCGAAGAAGCACTTTCGCTCGGCGCGGTCAGCCGGGTCGTCGCCCGTAGCGAGCTGGATGAGGCTGTCGATGCGGTGGTGGAACGGCTGTTGTCGCTCAGCCCGTCGGCTCTTATGATCGGCAAAGACTCCTTTTTCGGGATGGCGGACGCCGGTCTCGACTCGGCTCTGGACCGGCTGCACACCGGGCTGACCGAGATCGCGCTCACGGAGGACGCTAGGGAGGGCGTAGCGGCTTTCCTGGAGAAGAGAGATCCAAGATTCCTGGGACGCTGACAACCAGGACTGTCACAGATGGCACTGCCGGGAGCCTTACTCAGTAGAACCCGATTGGAGCCTGCTTGCAGTCCGAAGTGTCGACGAGACCAACTTTCGCCGAATTCGTGGAGCGCCGGGAAGCCGGGCTGCGCCACGCTCTGATGGCCGAGTTGGGCTACGAAGTCGGTCGCGACGCTGCTGCACAGGCGCTCCTATACGGGCTGGAGAACTGGGAACGGGTCTCAAACATGGAGAATCCGGCCGGTTACTTGTTCCGGATGGGCCAGCGTTGGGGCCGTCGTCAGAGGCGACGTTCCTTTGTCTTCGGTCAGCCTGCCTCCTCGCACGACCCTTGGTTCGAGCCCGGCCTGGAGTCGGCGTTGCGCAGCCTTCCTGTCAAGCAAAGGATGGCCGTGGTTCTGAGGCACGGCCTCGACCTCAGCTATCCGGAGATAGCCAGCATGACCAACCAGTCGGAGACGGCTGTTCGTAAAAGCGTGCAAAGGGCATTGGCCCGGTTGCGTGAGGCGTTGGAGGTTGAAGATGAGTGAGCGAGTGAAAGGTGGGATTGCCCGTTGGGTCGAGGACGTGGATCGCCACTACGAGCCCGTGACGGTTGAGGAGTTGACCAGGATGCTCGGACGCGACTTGTCGCCGCGAGTCTCAGCATCGAGGCGTGTTCCGGGCCCGGCTATTGGGTTGGCCACCCTTGTGATAGCGCTCTTGACCGTGGGAGGCGTTGCTCTCGTGCGCGGCCTCAGCGAGGACGGCTCGCCGGCTAGTCCCAGCTTCCCGTCGACTAGCGAGGGTCCGGCAGCATCCACTCCTGACTTGCCTGGCACCGAATCCGATTCCGCGACTGCAGCCGTTCTCGACACCGCGGGGTGGTCGAGGGTTGGAGTCTTCCAGAGCAGCGGAGGCGTCATTGATCTTTCTTCTGCTCTAGCGGATGGACGCGTTCTGACCGCGGTCGGTGCTGAGACACTCATGGTGTCGGGGTCAACGGTGCGGGTCCCCGCCGTGTGGACTTCGACTGACGGCCTGAATTGGGCCCGCGTCGGGTCCGATGAGATCACGTTCAATTCCCGTCAACTGTCGGGGGGCGCTCTTCACGATGTCGTTGGGCTGGGGTCTCGCCTCATCGCTGCGGGCAGCTTTGACTGTGAGGCAGCCATTTGGTTCTCGGACGACGATGGAGCCAGCTGGTCCCGAGTTCCCAATGAGGGCGCCATCTTTGGACCGCCCGGAAGCGACTCATCGTGCGCAGAAGGCTCGCTTTCCATCGCGCATTTGGTCCATGCCCCCGGCGCGGTGGTTGCCGTCGACCCCGGCAATCAGTTGGTGTGGTCATCAGGTGATGGGGTCACTTGGCGACGCATCTCCGGAGATGACCCATTCGGGCCGGGGAAAGCCGAAATCGAGCTGGTCACCGCTGGTGGGCCGGGTCTCGTGGCGACAGGGATTGGCTGTGACGCCCCAGCCGGCAACGTCTACTACGTGTCATGCCGGCAGACCGTGTGGACGTCCCCTGATGGGGCCTTGTGGACGAGAAGCCCCGACCGGGGACGCGTGCTCGGCAATGCCGACATCAACGATCTCGCGGAAGCCGGACCGGGTCTGGTTGCGGTCGGAGCCGTGCTGGATGGGGACGGAAACTCGGCTTCGGTTTGGACTTCTACCGATGGCATCGATTGGACGAAGCACGACCTGAGCACAGAAGAGAACACCTACTCGACAACGGTGCTCGCGGTCACCGAGAGTGATGACTATCTCATCGCAGTTGGATCTGGCCTGTACTGCTCTGCAGCGGCAACCGGCGTGACAGCCGACGCGGCATGGTCGTGCAAGCTTGCTGATGGCACCGATGGCGTTCTCAGGCCATTCACCCCTGTGTGGGTCTCGTCCGACGGCCTCAGCTGGCAAAGACAGGCCGGGATGCAGTCTCTTCCGTTCTTCGATGCAGGCTCCGCCACCGAGTTGCGTGATGTGCTTGTGATCGACGACGGGTTGCTGGCTATCGGGTGGGGGCCAGACACATCACTGCCCAACTCTGCGGACAACCGCTTCTCCTCGGCCTTTCTGTGGAGAATCGCCAAGTAAAAGCCACTCGTTTGATGCAGGAAGAGGGCTCTCGACTATGGAGAGCCCGCTTCTAGCCTGATCTCGTGCAGAGAATCAGTCAGATCGCCGGGTGGACGCTCATCTGGAGCGGGTTGTTCATATTCGGCTACCTCGGCTGGCAGTTGTATGGGACCGACCTGGTCAACGCCGGAGTGCAAGCCGAGGCCACTGATGATGTCGAGGCACTTCTCGCGGCTGCCAAGGTGGAGGCTCCTCCACCGACGATCATCGACCCGTCGGAGCTGGTCGACCCGGATGACCCTCCGGACCAGGGCTCTGAGCGTCCCATCCCCACAGAGCCGGTCAAGCACTTCAGCCAGGAAGATCCTGAGGTTGGAACCCCGTTTGGATTCATGAGAATCCCCAAGATCGGGGTCGAAGAGGCGGTTTTCGAGGGTGTCGACGTGGCGACGCTGAAAATGGGCCCGGGCCACATGCCGGGCACCCCGTTGCCGGGCCAACCGGGCAACGCCGTGGTGTCGGGCCACAGGACGACCTACGGGAGGCCGTTCTTCGATCTCGATCAGCTCGAAGTCGGCGACACGATCGAGGTCGAGACCGAGATCGGAGTCCACGTCTATGAGGTCAGAGAGATCCAGATTGTTCTGCCACACGACTTCTGGGTCACATACGACCGGTCCGGAGGCTGGCTCACACTGACGACCTGCAACCCCAAGTTCTCGGCGAGGGAGCGGCTGATCGTGTGGGCTGAGATGGTTTCAGGGCCCAACCACGAGTTCGCTCAGCTCCATCGAGCCGCCATCGACGAGCAGGGAACCTAGCCCTCAAAGGCCTGCTCGAGAGTGTTGGTGTCGACGATCCCAAAGATGATGTCGACGACCGTCCCGCGACGATCGATGAAGAAGGTTGCGGGAAGGCCCAGGGTCTGATAGCGGGACTCGAACTGCTGGCCACCGATCGCCAATGCATGGAACGGTTGGAACTTCTCGGCGAACGCTCGGGCCTGTTCCTCGGTGTCCATGACTGCAACGCCAATGAGGAAGATGTTCGGGTTGTCCTTGGCGAAGGCGGAGAGCTCTGGGGTCTCCGTCCGGCAGGGGATGCACCATGAGGCCCACAGGTTGAGGATCACCGGGCGCCGATCTGTCTGAAGGTGCGTTGCAAGGTCAAAGCTTCCGCCATCCAACAGGGGGACTGTGAAGTTGGGGGCCGGCGCGCCCAGGGTGGCGCTTTCAGGGTCGGACTCGGAGACGAGAGCTGCGGCAGCGCCCAGTCCGACGACTAGCAGGAAGACGCCGGTCAGGCGGAACCTGTGTCCCTGGAGCGGCCCGGGGGCCACCTCAATCAGCGGCCATCCCCCTCAGCACGTAATGAAGGATTCCGCCATTGCGCAGGTACTCGACCTCGATGGGGGTGTCGACACGTGCGATCGTCTCGAACCCGACTTGCGTGCCGTCTTGTCGTGTAGCCGTCACCATCAACCTCTGTCGTGGCTCCAGATCGTCGTTCACCTCGATGTCGAAGCTCTCCGATCCGTCGAGGCCCAGGCTGTCAGCGTTGTCGCCGCCCGTGAACACCAGCGGAAGCACGCCCATCATCACCAGGTTCGACCGGTGGATTCGCTCAAACGACTCGACGATCACGGCCCGGACTCCGAGTTCGAACGTCCCTTTCGCGGCCCAGTCCCGCGACGAGCCCATGCCGTAGTCGCGCCCGCCGACGACAACGAGGGGGATGTTTTCCTCGCGATAGTGCACGGCGGCGTCGAATATCGGCTTGACGGTTCCGTCGAGGAGGTCGGTCGTCCAGCCCCCCTCGGTTCCCGGGGCGAGCCTGTTGCGGACCCTGATGTTGGCGAATGTGCCGCGGGTCATCACTCGATCGTTGCCCCGCCTCGACCCGTAGCTGTTGAACATTGGCGGCTGCACGCCTTTCGAGATCAGGTACTGCCCCGCCGGAGAGCCAACGGCGATGGAGCCGGCAGGGCTGATGTGGTCGGTCGTGACCGAGTCACCTAGGAAGACGAGAACCCTCGCGCCGCGAATTGGCCGAATCGGCGCGACCTCGACCGTGAGCCCGGTGAAGAAAGGGGGCTCCTGGATGTATGTGGAATCCTCAGACCATCCGTACAGGTCCGACTCGCTTGTCTCGATGCCACGCCACTCCTCGGAGCCGGCGAAGACGTCGCTGTACTTCTCGACGAACTGGCGTTGGCTGACGTGTTCGGACACAACCTGGTCGATGTCGACTTGCGAAGGCCAGATGTCGCGAAGGAACACCTGTCGACCGTCCTCCGCGGTGCCGATGGGATCGTTGATCGGATCCCAGTCCACGGTGCCGGCAAGCGCATAGGCAACCACGAGCGGGGGAGACGCGAGGTAGTTCGCCCGAACGTCGGGGGAGATCCTCCCTTCGAAGTTGCGGTTGCCGGAGAGGACGGATGCGGCGACGAGGTCGCGACTGTGGATCCCCTTCGAGATGGGCTCGGGCAGGGGACCCGAGTTACCTATACAGGTCGTGCATCCGTAGCCGACCACGCCGAAGCCGAGATGCTCCAGGTCAGCGAGCAGGCCCGACTCGCTCAAGTACTCGGTGACCACTTTGGAGCCCGGGGCCAGCGAGCTCTTCACCCAGGGCTTGCGCTGGAGACCGAGGCTCCGTGCCTTTTGCGCCACGAGGCCGGCGGCGACCATCACGTCCGGGTTGGAAGTGTTTGTGCACGACGTGATCGCAGCGATCACGACATGGCCGTCCTTGAGGGTGATCTCTTCACCCTCGTACTCGACGACAGCCTCTGACTGCGCAGCGAGGGAGCCATTGGGAATCGGTTGTCCGCCTTCGTCTTCCCAACTGACGACGGTCGAGGCCATGGCGCCTCCGCTCTTGCCGAATGTGTCGGTGAGGTCGGCCCTCCACTCCTCCTTCATCGCGGTCAGAGCGATCCTGTCCTGAGGTCGAGTGGGCCCGGCAAGGGAAGGCTCGACCGTCGACATGTCCAATTCCAGGTTGGCGCTGTAAGCGATGGCGCGACTCTCGTCGCGCCACAGACCCTGCTCCTTGTAATAGCTCTCAACCGTCTCGATGAGCTTGTCGTCGCGGCCAGTCAGTCGCAGATATTCGAGAGTCTTCTCATCTACCGGGAAAAACCCGACTGTGGCGCCGTATTCGGGCGCCATGTTGGCGATGGTCGCCCGGTTGGCCAACGGCATATCGTCGAGGCCCGACCCGTGGAACTCCACGAACTTGCCGACCACTCCATGTTCTCTGAGCATCTCGGTGACTCTCAGCACCAGGTCGGTGGCGGTCGAGCCCTCAGGGAGGCGCCCTGTGAGCCTGAATCCGACAACCTCGGGAAGCAGCATGTATATCGGCTGGCCGACCATGGCGGCCTCGGCTTCGATGCCGCCGACCCCCCATCCGACCACGCCCAGGCCGTTGATCATGGTGGTATGTGAGTCGGTCCCGACCAGGCTGTCGGGGTACAGGCGTTCACCGTCGTCCCACACCACCTTCGCCAGGTATTCCAGATTCACCTGGTGGACGATGCCTGTCGCGGGAGGCACCACCCGGAAGTTGGAGAACGCGGACTGCCCCCACTTGAGAAACTCGTACCGCTCCCGGTTGCGCTCGAACTCCTTCTGCGAGTTGATGATCAGCGCGTCGGGTCGGGCGAAGGCATCCACCTGCACCGAGTGGTCGATGACCAGGTCGGCCGGGATCAAGGGGTTGACCTTGTGTGCGGCCGACGAGTCGCCGGTCATCCTCACGATCGCCGATCGCATCGCGGCCAGATCGACCACTGCCGGCACGCCCGTGAAATCCTGGAGCACGACGCGACCGGGTATGAAAGGAATCTCGGTCTCACGAACGTTTGTGGCGTCGTATGCGCCGACCTTCTCGACGTCCTCGGCGGTGACGTTGACGCCGTCTACGTTGCGTAGCGCCGACTCGAGGAGCACCTTGATCGTGTATGGGAGCCTGTCGGAGCCTTCAATCGCACTGAGGCTGGCTATCTCGCGGGGCCCCAATGCAGTGTCGAGCATTACGCGAGACCCGAACGGATCGTTGGACATTTCATGCCTTTCGGGTTCGAAAACCTGGTGGCTCTGAGCCTAACGAAGGCCCCGAGATGCAGGTGATCAGGATCCGATCGTGATCGGCACCTGCGTCACGCAGTCCTCCTCGAGGGCCTTGTGGGTTATGACTACGGGGTCACAAGGATGGGACATGGCGCCGAACAGGCCGGCGACGATGCCCCGATCGAGGGAGCAGATGACTTCGGGGTGGTTCATCGCCGTCTCCCCAAAAGGGCAATGGGAGGTGAGGAGCCGGTGCCCGTCGACGTCTGGATCAACCGAGAACCCCAACCCCGTCATGGCGCTCGCAACCGCCTGGATGGCTTCGTCATAGCCTGGCTGGTCGGGCCCACCGATCTCGGCGGCGAGCCGCTCTCCGTAGTCGCGTCCGACTCGTTCCGCCACTATCGACACGTCCTCTGGCGCAACTTCATCGAGGACCCTGAAGAGCATCTCTGTGAGCATCTCGAATCGACGCGGCGCGAAGTGGACCGTCACCTCCTTAGAGGTCGCCTCGTACGCCTTTGCGGGCCGCCCCGCGCCATGCCCCGCCGGGGACCGGTCGCTCACCTTCAGGAAGCCGTCTTTGGTCAAAAGCTCCAAGTGATGTCGTGCGACGTTGGGGTGGATGTCAAAGAGCGCCGCAATTTTCGAAGTTGTCAGAGGCTCGTGTGACTCCCTGACCGCGATGTAGATGGCCCGACGTGTCGGATCACCGAGGGCCGCTGTCAGGTCTGAGATTCTGCGGTCGAGCGTTTCTGTGTCCATCGAGGTACGAGCCTGTGAAAACTATAGTTTCGACCCGATCCAACGAACTCTGGTCCCACTTCCATGCCCGCAGAAGACCCACTCCATCAAGCCGCCGCTTCGGTCGAGCTGCCGATGATGCCGGGCCGTTCGATCGGTGAGCTCGGTCTCCTGACGTCGGTGTCGAAGACGAGAACGGGCAAGATCAGGGTTGGCCTCAAACTGCCACCGGGTTTCTCGCCCGAACACCTCGACCCCCAGCTCAAACCTGCCCTGGAGCCGCATGGACGCTCCGCAGACGTCGACGTCGAGGTGATGAGCGAGACAGAGGCCGACTCGTGGATGGAGCGCCTGCGATCCGAGGCGGGCCCCGGCATCGGTGAGCCGGGCTCGACCACCCGGGTCTTGGCGGTGTCGTCGGGCAAAGGTGGCGTGGGCAAATCGTCGGTTTCGGCCAACCTGGCGGTGTCACTCGCCAGGCAATCGAGATCGGTCGGAATAGTGGACGGGGACATTTGGGGCTTCTCCGTCCCGTCGATG
>JAWWBL010000042.1:0-14192 GCA_033720975.1 Acidimicrobiia bacterium
GCGCATTTCCCTCACGACACCTACATACCGCATCAATCCCTGCATTGGAACACATCCATTTCAGCCGAGCATGAACTCCTCGAGTGGCTCGTAGCTCGCCCCGCCCCGGCCCATATGGCTCTTGTAGACGACGAGCCGATCGGCCTGATAACGCACCTGCACATCGGCGCCCAACAGGTGGCCCATCCCCTGCGGAGGCCGCACCCTGGAGAGGGTCAGGTGAGGCCGATAGGGGCGCTCCTCGGGATCCAAGCCCGCTGCCTGAGCCGACTCCTCTGCGATGTCGTTGAGGACCGCCAACTGATCGACTCCAGCCTCAACACCGATCCATACGACCGTTGCCCTTCGGGGATTGGGGAATCCTCCCAAGCCCCCGAGCGACACCAGGAACGTTCTGGGCAGCTCCCGCCGGGACAAGCCATGCAGAAACCTCTCGAAGGTGGACTCGTCGATGGTCCCGAGGAATCGCAGCGTCAGGTGCCAGTTCTCAACGGGAACCCTTCGACCCGGGATGTCGAGATCCCGGAGCTGGTCCGCCAGATCGAGCCTGGCGCCGGGTGAGAGCGGAACCGCGGCGAAGACCCTCCCTACGGCTTCCACCACTTGCCGATCAGAGCGAGACGGGTTAGCTGGAGGGCGTTCGTCACGGCGAAGGTGCGGATCCTCTCTCGGTCTCCCACCATGGTCATGCGCCTCGCCTGAACCCGCTCGGGAGTGGCGACACCGATGTAAATGGTGCCTGGCGGTTCCTCAAGAGGTTCGGGGCCGGCGGAGCCGGTGACCGAAACACAAACATCGACATCTAGGAGCGCGCGGCCTTGCGCTGCCATTGCTTCGGCTGTCTCAGCGTTGACAACAGAGGAGGTGTCCTCGACGCCCAACAGCTTACCCTTCAACTGCGAGTCGTATGCCACCAGCCCGCCCTTGACAACGGCCGATGATCCGGGAAGCGACGTAAGGGCCGCGCTCACCAGGCCCCCGGTCATCGACTCCGCAGTGCCGATCGTGAAGCCGAAGTCGCTCAAGAGACGAAGCAGGACTCGCTCGATCGTCTCATCGTCGCTGCCGAAGACGGCATCTCCCAGGAGTGACCTAACTTCGGACTCCATCGGTTCGATGAGCGCCAAGGCTGCGGCGCGGTCGTCTGCTTTGGCGGTCAGCCTCACCTTGATCTCGCCCCCCGAAGCGAGGAAGGCGAGCGATGGGTTTGTGGACCCGCTGTACAGGTCGTCCAACCTGTCGGCTACGTCTGACTCGGAGTAACCCCATGTCCGAAGCAGCCGAGAGGCTATTACCGCCTCCTCACCATTGTGTGCAGCAAGCCGCGGAATGACCTCCTCATGGAGGAGATACTCCATCTCGGCCGGCACCCCGGGCACGACAAAGATCTGGGTTCCCTGGTGGTCGAGGACAAGACCGGGAGCCGTCCCCTTGGGGTTCATCAACAGCTCGGCTCCCTCGGGATGCTCCGCCTGCTGCAGATTCGTCGCAGGCATCACCCGCCCCCTCCGCTCCCACCAGTCGCGGAGGTGGTCGGCATACGACTGGCTGAACTGCATTTCGCGCCCAGTCGCCTCACACACCGCTTCCCTCGTCAGATCATCCTGAGTTGGCCCGATTCCCCCGGTGATGATGACTGCATGGGCCCTGGCGAGGGCAGTCCGGACCGTCTCTGCAATCCTCCCTACGTTGTCACCAACTACTTGCTGAAAGTGTGCGTCGTACCCGCGGTCGGTCAGCGCCGATCCGATAGTGGCCGCGTTGGTGTTGACGATCTGGCCGAGCAGCAACTCGGTCCCGACGGCGATGACCTCGACGATCACAGTGCTGTGGCCTCGAGGTCATGCCCGTAGGCGCCAACGTATTCGACATCCAGCACCTCCCCGGGATCCCCACGGTCCAACCTCACAACACCGTCGATCTCCGGTGCCTGTCGATAGGACCTGCCGACGGGCAGACCGTCTTCGACCTGGTCGACCAACACCCGGCCAACTGTCCCGATCAGCTCCTCATTGCGCGCGGTGGTTACCTCCTCCTGCACCGTAGAAAGGTGCCTCAACCGCTCCATCACCGATTCCCGAGGCAACTGATCCTCCATCTCCGCCGCCGGTGTGCCAGGTTCAGCTGAATAGGGGAAGAAGCCGGCCCAGTCGAGCCCAACGATTTCCAGGAAGTCAGAGAGCTGGTCCACATCGGCCTCGCTCTCTCCCGGGAAACCGACGATGAACGAAGATCGGAGAGCAGCCGCGGGCTCGAGCATCCGGATGCGCTGGATGAGCGCCGAGTGCTTCACGGCGTCTCCAGGTCGCTTCATCTTCCTCAGCAACGAGCCAGCGACGTGTTGGAGGGAGAGATCGAAGTAGGGAGCCACCCTGGGGTGGGCGACGACGGCCTCGAGCAAACGCTGGTTTATCTCCCGGGGGTGGAGGTAGAGGACACGCAAGGTGTGAAGTCCGTCGACATCTCCGATGTATTCCAGCAAGTCCGCCAGCCCTCCTGGGGCATCGATGTCACGGCCGTAAGCTGCGAGGTCCTGGGCCACAAGCACCACCTCCCGCACACCGCCTGCGGCGAGAAGTTCGACCTCCTCACGAATCTCATGGGGGCGACGGGAGCGCTGCTTTCCCCGAATGAGAGGTATCGCGCAGAAGGTGCATGGCTTGTTGCATCCTTCGGCCACTTTGACGTAGGCGTACGGCAGATGAGGCTCGGGGCGCCCGGTGGCATGGAGGATGTCCATCACGGGGCGTGGCCGGATGCGGACCGGCTCCCAGGCTGTGAGCCGGTCGAGTGTCGTGACCAGGTCTCCGTAGCGATCGAGTCCCAGCACGGCGTCGACTTCAGGGAGCGCATCTGAGACTTCCGTCCCGAACCGCTGAGCCATGCATCCGAGCACCACCGACCTGGCGTGCGGTGCCTTCCTGTTCTCCAGCTCGAGGATGGTTTCGACCGACTCGGCCCGAGCCTCCTCGATGAAGGCGCAGGTATTCGTCATGACGACGTCGGCAGTCTCAGGTGACTCGGCCCAGACATAACCGGCCTCGGCCAGCATCGCGGAGACCTTCTCCGAGTCGACCTGGTTCTTGGCACACCCGAGCGTCGTGAGCCAGACCGAGGGGGTAGTCATCGAGGAGAGAGCCTAGAACGAAGACACCCCGACGACCGGGCCCGATCAGCCCTCATTCAGGTGCGATTGGACTCGACTTCTGCAAGAAGATCCGGAGAGTCGACAGCATCGGCGAGGGTGTTCCAAGTGGGTGTGCTTACAGCACCGTCATCTTCGATCTCGGCGCACGCGAGGTAGACCGCATCGGCGAGTCGACCGATACTGTGATCGACATCGAACGCCTGCGAGATCGCGGTGCGGGCTCCAGCGGCATCGAGTCTCCCCAAAGCTCGTATCGCTTCCTCGGCGAAGACCCGCGTCTTCGAGTCCACGAGAAGACCTCAGATCTCGGTGAAGAGGTACCGGCGGAGGATATCGAGCTTGCTGTCCATGGTTTCCGGGTCGAGATACCACAGCATCGCGGCCACCGTGGAGAGCAGAGGGTTGCCGTCTTGCGGTGTGAACGAGAATCCAACGATCTCGTTGCCGTCGCGCACCGCAAGCGTCTCGAGTGCAACCACGGCCTGGCTCATGATCCGCCCGTAGTAGCCGTGGTCACGGCCGAAGGAGAAGACCTGATTGGCCGACTTCTTGTGAGTGACGGCGACCCTGGTGTTCTCCATCAGCCGATCCTTCACCTCGGTGAGATCGATCTCACGGTCCAACGCCAGTGAGAAGTGCAGCTGGTGCATGTACTGGCTGTTCAGCTTTATGGCGGACGAGAAGATGGGCAGGTCGTAACCGAGCGTGGCGAACAAGTCGTGGGCGTCACGGGCATGGTGGGTGCCGAACCGCTCGTCGCTGTGCCCACCAACCGTAGGGCTGGCGACAAACCCGGTGTCCTGACTGATGTCATTGGCGCGTCGAATGCACAGGAACTTGCCGTCGGTGAGATGGCTGGTGCCGTCAGAGTCCATGGCCAGCGTCTTGATGAGAACTGCGATGTTGTGGGTGTTGCAGCTGACGATGTGCAGGAACTTGTCCTTGCCCCGGACGAGAGAATCGTCGTTGATGCCTCTTGCATACATCTTCCCGAACCCGTACTCGGACCCCTGGGCCATGAACCCGACGGGCCCGGACGCCGACTCGTAGTAGTCGCTCTTCATCTGGTTGCCGACAGGCGTGCAATCGATGACGACGGTCGCCCGCTCGATTGCCTCCAGGGTCTCGTACTTGGGCGCCAGCCCGAGGTCCTCGAAGTCCCTCGTCCGGTCCTCGTCGACGGCCAGGACTGCGCCCCGTCGCTCCAGATCTGACACCTTCGCCTTCTCGGCGACGAGCGGAGTTCGTTTGTGGAATGTCACCTCGTCGATTCCGAAGTGCGTTCGGTTGTCGGCGAGCAATCCGATCAGGGGCTCACCGATCGTGCCGGTGCCCACGACGTGGACGGTTTTCATGTTGGCTGCCTCCGGAGCAAGTCGAATGTCCGGAAAGGCATGGTACCAAGCTCAACGGCCGACCCCACTTCCGCCCACGTGTCGCCATAACTGCCGCTCAACGCCCTTATTGGGCACAATGAGCTCGCCGAGCCGTCACACCAGAAGCGGGTCGACGTCGATATGGACGATCGAGGGGCCCCTGTGGTCGAGGGCAAACCGTATGGCCGGGTCCAACTCCTCCCGTGTGGAGACGCGAACCCCACGGCCGCCGCAAAGCTCGGCGAACTCTGCGAAGTCAGGATTGGTCAGCCCCGTCTGCCATACCTCATACTCCTCGGCCCTCTGCTCCTTGCTGATCTTTCCCAACTCGTCGTTCACCAAGAGGATCAGGGTTATGTCCATTTCGTAGCGGACTGCGGTGGTGAACTCCATTGCGTACTGGGCAAAGCCACCGTCACCGGCGATCGCGACGACCTGTCGATCCCCACCGACGGCAGCCCAAAGTCCCAGCGCGGCAGGGAATGCGAAGCCGATCGATCCGAGATAGCCAGACATCACCACGGACTGACGTTCCACCTCGAAGTATCGACCGAACGAGTACGTGTTGTTGCCCACGTCTACTGCGACGGCGGCGTCGGGGGCGATCAACCGAGAAAGGCTGTCGAAGACGGCCGCGGCGTTGATCCCCTTGGCCCGGTCGTCCCTGCGCCGGCTTTCCTTCTCCTCGTGCCATATCTTCCAACGCTCGGCAACCTCGTCGGTTCGATCGTGGAAGGCGTGGCTTGCCGGCATCCTTTCCTGGATGAGCCGGGCAGTGACGCCCACGTCGCCGAGGACGGGCACATCCACCGAGTGAAATCTGCCAAGAGCCATGGGATCGTTGTCGACCTGAACAATCGGCTTGTACTCGGCGATCCCGGTGTGGTTGGAGAATGATGCGCCAAACACGACCAGGAGGTCACTTTCATTCATGAACCAGGAAGCGATCGGGGTTCCGCTACGGCCCAGGGTTCCGCAGCTGAGCGGGTGAGAATCGGGGATCTGACCTTTCGCCTTGAAAGTGGTGACGATCGGGGTCCCCATCGCCTCGGCGCACTCGATTATCCGATCCATACGGTCCCGCGCTCCGGCACCGACTATGAACAAGGGCTTGCTCGAGTCGGCGATAGCATCAATGGCCTCTCTTAGTGACTCTTCGGGCGGTGCGATTCCCCGGGCTCCGAAGCGGCCCTCAGGGGATCCTGGCTCTGCGTCTGAACCCATCACCTGCACCTCGTCGGGAAGCATCAAGTGCGCTACGTCCCGTTCCACGAGCGCCGTCTTGCAGGCGAGATTCATCAGCTCTGCGTGATCGGATCCGGGTAGGACCGTTCGGCTGAACCGAGCAACGTCTTTGAAGGCTGCTGCCAGGTCCAGGTCCTGAAATGCTCCTCGGCCCTTGATCTTCGATGGCACCTGCCCGCTGATGGCGAGGATCGGCGCCCGATCGACCTTGGCGTCATACAAGCCCGTCAGAAGGTTGGTCGACCCCGGCCCTGCTATCCCGAAACAGGCGGCAAGGCCCGAGCCGAGCTTGGCAAAAGCGCTCGCTGCGAACGAGGCAGCCCCTTCATGACGGATACCGACGTAGGTCAGGTCGCCTCGATCCTCGGCCTCGCGCAAGGCATCGGCGAATCCGAGGTTCGAGTTCCCCACCATGCCGAAGACATGGGTAACCCCCCAATTGACCATCGTTTCCACGAGAACGTCGGACACTGTTCGGTCACGCGGCTCGGGCTCGGGAACCGCAACATAGACACCGTCTTCACGAACCTCGGTTTGAAAACAAGTGACGGCGTCCGCAAAACCTTCGGGCGGTGTTCCGTCGAGAGGGTCGTAGTCATACCCGTGCCACGGGCACCGTAGCCAACCGTGCTCGATCGATCCCTCCCCAAGGGGCCCGCCCTGATGAGGGCATCGATTGTCCAAAGCCCCATATCTATCGTCGAATCGTGTTAAAGCGAGGGTCTTGGTTCCCACATGGACCGTCTTGACCCTGCCGTCGGGCAGCTCATCCAACTCGGCCACCTTGTGCCATTGGGTATTGGTGCTCACACAATCGGCCACGATCAACCGAACCGGCCGGCACTGAGCGCGATTCCGGAAATCTCGATTCAGATCACTCCGGTAAGCAGTGTCAGGCCCGGGCTTCGGGCTCCGCGGTCGCGTCGCGAACCGGAGCCGCCGTTTGCTTTAGCTGTGTAGATCATCAACAGGAGAGAACGATGCCCACCAAGTCATATCCGTTGGAAGAGGGAGGCCCAGACCGCGTCGGCCTGAGTTGGCGGAGGAAGTTTCGCGACTTTACGGTCACGGTGGACGGGCAGCGTCTCAACTCCGAGTCGTACGACATGATTGATCTCAGACAGGGCAAGAAGATGACGCTCGCCGATGGCACAGATCTCCACGTCAAGCTGGAGAAGGGGGTCTCGGGCGGACTTAAGGTGACCCGTGACTGGAAGCCACTGCCCGGATCGGCGACCCATCCTCTGACCAGGGCCAGGGGAGCCTCGATCCTCATGTTCATCATCGCTGGCCTCAACGCCGCGTTCCTGGCCCTCCTGCTCGCCACAGAAGACGTGCCGACCGTTGCCGTGGCGGCCGCCGCGGCATGGATCCTCCTCTTCGTAGTCCTTGGCGTGATGGTCCGACGAGGATCGCTGACTGCCCTTTGGACCGGGATCGTTGTCTTTGCTGCTGACACAATCTGGCTGTTGGCTCTCGGAGCCTTTGACGTGGGCTGGGTCGTCGTGCGAGGAGCCTTGCTCATCGGCTTGTGGAAGTCGCTCCCGGCGCTACGCCAGCTGCGGCAGATCGAGGCGACTTAACGGGTCGATTCCACGAAATCGCGAAGATCGGCCGACATCTTCTCCAATGAGGGCTTGTGCACATACATCATGTGGCCCGCCTCGTAGTACTTCATCTCCACGTTCTTGCGAACCTCGGGGTCGAGGCCCATGTGGCTGAATGTGTACTCGGTGGCGAAATGGGGAGTCGCCAAGTCGTAGTAGCCGTTCGCGACCAAAACCTTCGTTCCCCTTGAACGCGAGAGCACAGCGCGCAAGCTCTCCGACGTGTCCACGTATCGGTTCTTGAAGTCTTCGTAGTCCCACTTCTCGTTCACTCTCATCGACATGATGTTGTAGATGTCGTCTGACTTGAATCCGATTTCTTCACGCAAATAGTGGTTCAGCGTCGATGTTGCCACCCCGCCGGTGGCGTCCATGCTCGGATCGGCTTCGATGTTGTCGCCGGCAGGAACCCTGTCGATGCCCGTGTATCGCGAGTCGATTCGACCCACTGTTCTCCTCCGAGAGCGCAGGAGCTCCTTGCAGAAGCGGATGATCGAGACTCTCATGTCGTATTGGTCGATGTAGTCGCTCGACAGCCCGGTATAGGAGCTCATCCGCTCGATCACCGACTTCCGAGTCGCGTCATCGATCAAGTCACCCTTGGCAAGCGCCGACCAGTAGTCGCCCAGGGCGAAATCCTCCACCTCGTCGAGAAGCTCCCTCAGCGGCATCTCTTGGTACTCCGGAGCCAACGCGCCGTGATACCAGGCGGTTGCCGCGAACGTGGGGAGGTAGAGGGCAGCGGGTAGGTCGTTGCCCGGGTGATACAGGAACATGGGCTGCGTAGGAGTCTTGCCCCGGTACTCGACGGCCACTGTCTGGTAGTTCAGGATCGACGAGATGAGGATGATCCCGTTGAACTCGACGCCATGGGCCGCGAACAGATTGTGGGCCAATGCGGCCGCACGCAACGTGCCGTAGCTCTCACCTGCCAGGTACTTTGGTGACGCCCATCGGCCGTTCCTGTTCAGGTAGTGGATGATGAACTTGGAGAAAGCGTCGATGTCGTGGCGGAAGTGGGAGAAGTCGTCTTCCTTCTCCTTGTCCGGGATCTTGCTGAAGCCGGTGCCCAAGGCGTCGACGCAGACCACGTCCGCGACGTCGAGTATGGAGTGCTCGTTCTCGATCAAACGGCCCTGCATCCCCGACTTGAATCCCTCGTCGTCGAGCTCGAACCGCTTGGGCCCGAAGAGCCCGAGATGCAGCCAGACAGTCGAGGACCCCGGGCCGCCGTTGAAGCAGAAGAGGATGGGTCGCTCGGCGGGATCGGCTTCGTCCTCGGTGTACGAGACGTAGAAAAACTGTGCCTTGGTGTCGTTGACCTCGAAGACCTGGGTAGCCGCCTTGGCGGTATAGGACACGTTCTTGCCGCCGAATGTGCCCGAGAGTTTCTTGGCTGCCTCCTTCTCCTTGATCTCGGCAGCCTTCTTCGACTTCGCTTTGTCCTTGGCCTTTGAGCCCTTCTTGTCCTTCTTGCCCATGGCCGAAGGCTAGGTCAATTAGCCAGGAAGAGGGCGGGCTCGGTGAGGTTCTCGATCACCAGTGCCATGAAACGCCGGCCCGTGGCGCCATCGATCACGCGGTGGTCATAGGACAGAGACAAAGGCATCACAGGAGCTATCGCTAGGTCGTTCCCGAAGACGATGGGCTTGTCCTGCGCTCGACCCACGGAGAGAATCGCGGTCGTTCCCGGCGGCACTATCGGTGTTCCGTGGCCACCACCCACTGCCCCGATGTTGGTCACCGTGAAAGTCTGGCCGGACAACTCGTCGGGTGTGAGGGTCCTGCCCCTCGCCCCCGCTCCGAGTCGAGCGATCTCGGAGGCAAGCTCCAAGACGCCGAGGCGGTCCGCATTGGCCACGACCGCCACCATCAGCCCTTCGGGAGTGTCAACCGCGATTCCGATGTCGCGGCGGCCCCTGTAAATGAGGTGGTCGCCGTCCACAGTTGCGTTGAACTCGGGGTGAGCCTCTAGCCCTGGGAGGACCGCCTTGACGACGAGCGCCTCCATGGGAATCTTGATCCCGTGTCGGTCGGCAAGAGCCGACCTCACTTCGAGCAAGCGGGTGGCATCGACGTCGTCAAAGGTCGTCACATGCGGGATCTCCGACCAACTGCGCGACATGTTGGCCGCAATGGTCCTGCGCACCCGCGTCATCGGAGTGCGGCGATCTTCTCGAGTTGCCGGCGCGGCCCGCTCCTTGGCAGGCTTCTCCACCGATGTCAGGTCGGGCGTGGCCGGCGGTGCGACCGGGGCGGTCTCGTCATCCCAGACGGTCGACAGGGTGATCTCCGGCTCGGCTGCCGCCGCAGCTTCGACGTCCTCCCTCGTTATTCGTCCGTCAGGGCCCGAGCCCGCGATCTCGTCCAGGTCGATCCCAAGCTCGCGTGCCATTTTCCGCACCAATGGCAGAGCTTTGGCACCAGAAGGAGTTCGCTCTCGCTGGGGGGGCGGCATGCCGAGGTCTTCGGCCTCCTCGCTCAGTGAGCCGACGATGGGTGGGGCCTCCCGAGTCGGGGCGGCTGGCGCTGATGCCTCCATCTCCGACTCATCCCCGATGACCACTAGCACGGAGCCAACCTCCAGGGTGTCGCCTTCCGCCGCTCCGTGGCTGAGCACAGTCCCGGCCCATGGAGACGGAATCTCAACTACTGCCTTGTCTGTTTCCACTTCGACAATCGGCTGGTCCGCCTCGACCGTCTCACCTTCTGCGACCAGCCATTGCACGATGTCCGCCTCAGTGAGGCCTTCACCAATGTCCGGGAGCAGAAACTCACGGGCCACTATTCCTCCAAAACCTTGCGCGCTGCGTTCACGATTCGCTCTGCTGATGGAAGGTAGTGCCCTTCGGAGAGCTTCAGGGGAAACACGGTGTCCCATCCCGTTACTCGGCTCACAGGCGCCTTCAGGTCGTAGAGGCATCGCTCCTGGATCGAAGCGGCGATCTCGCCGGCCAAACCGCCGGTTAGCGGCGCCTCGTGCACCACCACCGCGCGACCGGTCTTCGACACCGACTCGGCCATACCCGACCGGTCTAAGGGTGACAGGGTTCGGACGTCCAACACTTCGACGGACACGCCGACCGCCTCCAGTTGAGATGCGGCCTGGCGGGTCTCCTTCATCATCGCCCCCCAGGAGATCAACGTCAGGTCGGTCCCCGACCGCTCCACGCGGACCGGTCCAATCTCGATCTCATAAGCACCTTCGGGCACATCCTCCTTCACCGCGCGATAGAGCCTGATCGGCTCGAGGAAGACCACGGGATCGGGGTCGTTGATGGCCGCAAGCAACAACCCCTTGGCGTCACGAGGCGTGGAAGGCACAACCACCTTGAGACCTGGCACATGCACGTATACGGCTTCCATCGACTCCGAGTGGTGCTCGGCCGCGCCTATTCCGCCGCCATAGGGGATCCGTATGACGAGAGGGGCAGTGAATCGGTGGCTCGAGCGGTTTCGTATTCGCGCTATGTGGTTGACGATCTGGTCGTAGGCCGGATAAGAGAAACCCATGAACTGGATTTCAGCCACAGGCCGCATCCCGGCGACGGCCATCCCAAAGGCCGCCCCCGCGATCCCCGATTCGGCTACAGGGGTGTCGTACACGCGATCGGGGCCGTACTTCTCTCTCAGGCCATCGGTGATGCGGAACACCCCACCTGCCCTACCCACATCCTCCCCGAGAAGCAGCACCCTCTCGTCGCCTGAAAGGGCAGTGTCCAGGGCACCGTTGAGCGCCTGAGCAAGCGTGAGCTGGCTCACCGACCGGCCTCCAGTTGCTCTCGGAGCGCCTCGGTGGGACGGGCATACACCCGTTCCAACATTTCATCGAAGGTCGGAGGGGGCAGGGCCTCAGCCCACGAAACCGCCTCCTCTATCGCAGAGGAGGCTCGTTCCTCGAGCTCCTGTTGCCACTCAGAAGTCCACAGCCCGGCTCTCTCCAACAAGAGCCGGATGCGCAACAGTGGATCGCGTTCCTCCCACTCCTCAGCTTCATCGCGATCCCTGTATCGAGCTGGGTCGTCGGCGGTGGTATGGGGACCCAGCCGGTAGGTGACGGCTTCGATGAGTGACGGGCCTTCCCCGGAACGAGCCCTCTCTACCGCCCTTGCCGTGACGAGAAGAGTCGCCACGACATCGTTTCCGTCGACTCGGACTCCGGGCATGCCGTAGGCATCTGCTTTCGCAGCAATAGTCTCGCTACGCGTCTGCTCCTCCACCGGATAAGAGATTGCATATCCATTGTTCTGGCAGAAGAAGACGATCGGCGTCTGGTACACCGCGGCAAAGTTCATCGCCTCGTGAAAGTCCCCCTCAGAGGTTGCACCGTCACCAAACGACGTAAGGGCAATACGGCCGGTTCCCTTCAAAGCCTCTGCCCAGGCAAGGCCCACGGCGTGGATCATGTGCCCACCCACCGTTATCGAAGGAGGCAGCACGTTGACTCCGTCCGGCAGACGACCCCCGATCTCGTGGCCCCGTCTCCCCGCAATCAGCAGTCGCCACGGATAGCCAACTGACCAATTGAGCGCCGCATCCCTATAGGTTGCTGCCACCCAGTCGCCTTCCGCCAACGCGGAGGCGGCACCTATCTGAGCGGCTTCCTGACCCCGGAAAGGCGCGTAAGTGGCAAGCCTCCCCTGCCGCTGCATCGCCATCGACTTGTCGTCGTAGGTTCTCGCCTCCACCATTCGTGCGTAGAGATCGCGAACGACTTCGACCTCAATCGGCAAATCGTCGGCGGTGGTGCCGTCAGGGCGAACAAAGGACAGCATGGATGGCGCGGAACGCTAACGCTTCAGGGTGATCTAGACCGAAGTGCGCTCGGCTTCCAGGAGCTCCTCGAGCTCATCAACGGTCATCAGGACATCACGCGCCTTGCTCCCCACCGACGGGCCAACCACTCCCTTCATCTCCAGGGAGTCCATGACCCGACCAGCCCTTGCGAATCCGATTCGAAGCTTGCGTTGGAGCATCGACGTCGAACCGAGTTGGGAACGCACGACGAGTTCCATCGCTTGGCGTACGAGCTCGGCATCCTCGTCATCATCCTCATCGGTTCGCGCCGCCGCGGCGGCAGCTGCTGCCTCGAGGACGGCCTTGTCCTCGTACTTCGCCTCGCGCTGGGACTTGACCCAGTCGACCACGGCGCGGATCTCGGACTCGCGCACCCATGAGCCCTGGATTCGCTGGGGACGGGGCTCGAGAGCCGTGACCACGAGCATGTCTCCCATTCCCACGAGCTTCTCGGCTCCCGACCCGTCGATGATGACCCGAGAATCGGTCTGGGACGCCACGCTGAAGGCCAACCGGCTGGGCACGTTTGCCTTGATGACGCCGGTTATCACGTCGACCGAGGGTCTCTGGGTGGCTATCACGAGATGTATTCCGACGGCCCGCGCCATCTGTGCGATCCTGACTATCGACTCCTCCACCTCCCGGCCCGCCACCAGCATCAGGTCGTTCAACTCGTCGATCAAAATCACGATGAAGGGGAACCTGTCGAACCCGTCGCGATCGAGATCGCCGGCGTCCCACTTCTCCCGATAGCCCTCGATGTCACGCACCTTGGCGTCCGCGAGGAGGTCGTAGCGTCGGTCCATCTCGGCCACTGCCCACTTCAGGGCTTCGTTGGCCTTCTTCGGGTTGGTTATCACCCGGGTCAGCAAATGAGGTACTCCGTTGTATTGGCCAAGCTCGACCCGCTTGGGGTCGACCATGATCAGACGCACGTCGTCGGGGTGGGTCCTCATCAGGAGCGATGTCACGATCGAGTTGATGCAGGAGGACTTGCCCGCGCCGGTGGCACCGGCGATCAGGGCGTGGGGAAGCTCCGAGAGGTTCAGCAGCTTCGGCTGGCCCGAGATGTCCATACCCAGCCCCACGGTGAGCGGGGACCGGGCCAATTCGGCTTCCGGGCTGGCGAGGATGTCGCCGAGCGACACCAGTCTCCGTTTCAGGTTCGGGACTTCCACGCCGATCGCGGACTTCCCGGGGATCGGCACCAGAAGGCGCACATCAGGGGTGGCCAGGGCGTAGGCGATGTCGTGAGAGAGATTCGATACCCGATTGACCTTCACCCCAGGTGCCAACTCGATCTCGTATCGCGTGACCGTGGGACCGGGGACGATCTTGGTGAGAGTGGCGTCGACACCGTGTTGGAGAAGGGTGTCTTCCAACTGACGGGCGGTCTCCTCGAGGGAGCGTTTGTTGACCTCGCCGCCCGTGCCCCCCTCCAGCAGCGAAAGGGGTGGTAGCTCGTAATCCGTAGACGAGAGGTCGATCGTCCGCACCACCGGTGTCTTCACCGCCGCCTTGGGCTCAGGAGCTGGCTTCGGGGCGGCGCCCTGCGTTTTGGGACTGGGCTTCTTCTGATGCTTGCCCCGCGTTGGGGTAAGAACGTCTGCAGGCGTCACCCTCAAGACGGGAGCCGAGCTGGCCTGGGCCCGGACGGTGGCGGTGCGGGCTAGTGCCCGAGCCGACCGCCACAGCTCGGCAACTCCCCGGAACAACTCCCGGACGGTGGTCTTGGTCATGATGAGCACGCCCATCCCAATCGCAGACGCCAGGATCACAAAAGTGCCCCAATGGCCCAGGAGACGCCTCATCGGGAAGGCGATGAGAGCGCCGACCGCACCGCCCCGCTCCTGAACGAGCTCGATATTGGGTCTGAGCGACACGGCACCGGTGAGGAGGTGGAAGAGGGCGAGAGTCCCGATGAAGGTGGTGACGCCGCCGACGACGAGACGCCGCGCGCCGTCCCGTGGCTTGCCCACTATCAGAGCCAACCCAATTCCGAGCAGCGCAACCGGAAGA
>JAWWBL010000043.1:0-13622 GCA_033720975.1 Acidimicrobiia bacterium
AGCCGATCCTCGGCCCTTGCCTCGAAGGCGACGGGCTTTCCGATTGCGAAGATTGCCGCCCTCCTTGCGGTGGGCTTCACACTCGACGAGATCGTCAATGACATAACCGGCGCTACCCCGGCGTCGTTCGAGCCGGCGCTCGATTACGTGGTCGTGAAGGTGCCCCGTTTCGACTTCTCGAAGTTCCCATCGGCAGGCACGACGCTGGGCACGCCGATGAGAAGCGTTGGCGAGGCCATGGCGATCGGTCGCACCTTCCACGAGGCTCTCCAAAAGGCCCTGCGCAGCATGGAGAACGGGAGGAGCGGCCTGAACGCCGACGCGGGAGAGATACCGCTCGTTGCCATGACCGATGAGGAGGTCGAGGGTGAGGTCAGCCGTCCCAGCCCGGATCGGATCTTCGCCCTTGCCGAGGCGTTGCGCCGCGAGTGGGCCGTCGAGCGTGTGGCGAGCCTGTCCCATGTCGACCCGTGGTTCGTGGACCAGCTCGCTCAGATCGTCGAACTGAGGACAGAGTTGGAGGGCTCAAGGGACCAGTCGCTGCTGACCGAGGCCAAGAGGTACGGGTTCTCGGATGCACAAATCGCGTACCTTTGGTCCACGACGGAGCAGTCGATTCGCGACATGCGCGAGGTGGTCGGGCTGAATCGGACGTACAAGATGGTCGATACATGCGCGGCCGAGTTCCAGGCGGGAACGCCGTACATGTACGGGACCTTCGAGGACACCTCCGAGGTGAGTGAGGCCGATAGGCCCCGCGTCGTGGTCCTTGGCTCCGGGCCGAATCGGATCGGCCAGGGAATCGAGTTCGACTATTGCTGTGTGCACGCCAGCTTCGCTCTTCGCGACGCCGGCTACGAGACGGTGATGATCAACTGCAATCCTGAAACGGTTTCTACCGACTACGACACGTCGGATCGCCTCTATTTCGAGCCTCTCACCACCGAAGACGTTTTGGAAGTGATAAGGGCCGAGAAGCCGGAGGCGGTCATCGTGCAACTCGGTGGCCAGACACCGCTGAACCTCGCGGAGAGCCTCGAAGCCGCGGGAGTGAAGATTGCCGGCACTTCCCCGAGATCGATAGCGCTTGCCGAGGACCGCGAGCAGTTCGCCGAAATATGCCGCAACCTCGGAATAAAGCAGCCTCCGGCCGGAACCGCGACGTCAGCTGCCGAAGCCGAGGTCGTCGTCGACCGGATCGGCCTACCTGTCATGGTCCGGCCCTCTTTCGTACTCGGTGGACGGAGAATGCGGGTCGTTTACAGCCTGGAGGAACTCGCCGGCTACGTCAGAGAGATATACGGCGAGGGAGATCCCGAGGTCGTGGCCAACCCGATCCTGATCGATCGGTTCCTCGAGTCTGCAGTCGAAGTCGACGTCGACGCCATTTACGACGGCCACGAGTTGCTGCTCGGTGGCGTGATGGAGCATGTAGAGGAGGCAGGGGTTCACTCGGGTGACTCCGGCTGTATCACCCCGCCCCCGACGATGTCCGAGGAGACCCTCAAAGAGATAGAGAGGGCCACCACCGAGCTCGCGGCTGCGCTAGAGGTGAAGGGACTCATCAACATCCAATTCGCAGTGAAGGGCGATGAGGTGTTCGTCTTGGAGGCCAATCCACGGGGAAGCCGCACGGTTCCCTTCATCTCAAAGGCCAGGGGAATACCGCTCGCACGCATTGCCGCGAGGGTCATGATGGGCGAACGCATCGATGAACTGCGGACCGAGGGAATGATCCCAAACGAAGATGCGCGAGGGTTTGTGGCGGTCAAGGCGGCTGTGATCCCGTGGGATCGCTTCCCTGAAGAGGACTCCGTCCTCGGCCCGGAGATGAAGGCCACGGGCGAGGTGATGGGCATCGGCGCCGACGTGGGCGTGGCGTATGCCAAGGCGCTGCTGGGTGCAGGAAGCGTGCTTGCCGACAGAGGGAGGGTCTTCGTTTCTTTCGCCGACCGGGACAAACCGGTTGGTCTTGCCGTTGCTCAGGCATTCGCCATGCTTGGGTTCGAATTGATCGCGACGCACGGCACGGCTCGCTTCCTCAAGCATCACGCCATCGACGCCGAGCCAGTGAACAAGATCGGCGAAGGTCCCCGCGACATCGGTGAGCGGTTGGAGAACGGGGAGGTCCAACTGGTCGTGAACACACCCAGAGGTGGTCGCGCCCGCTCGGACGGAGCGACCATCCGAAAAGTGGCACGGCGTAATTCGATCCCCTGTGTGACCACGGTCCAGGGCGGGTTGGCCGTTGCTCGCAGCCTCAGAGCCGGCCCAGGAGCGCTGAACAGGCCGAGGAGCCTCCAAGAGTGGCATCGCCGGATCTGAAAACCGCCCTCGGTCCACTCGAGCTGCGGAGCCCCCTCATTGCCGCCTCGGGGACGGTGGGGTCCGTATGGGAATGGGCGCAGGTGGCCGACACCTCACCGTATGGAGCAGCAGTGGCGAAATCCGTCGCTCCCGTTCCCTGGTCGGGTCGGCCCCCTCCGCGTTTGGCGCCACTCCCCACAGGGATGCTCAACGGGATTGGCATCCAGAACCCTGGCATCGAGTCGTGGGTGGCGGAGATGAGTGAGCGAATACCCAAGTTGGAGGTTCCGGTGTGGGGTTCGGCCGTCGGAGGCGACCCGGCCGAGTTCGCAGTGGTCTCCAAGGGCCTCGAGTCCGCGGGAGTGTCCGCGGTCGAAGTCAACCTCTCGTGTCCCAACCTCGACAGCGGCGAGATGTTCTCCTTCGATGCGGGGGAGAGCGGAGACGTGATTGGCGCGGTCAAGTCCGCCGTCGGGATCGCGGTCGGAGCCAAGCTCTCGCCTGACACCCCCGACATAGCGGCCGTTGCCGGGGCCTGCTACTCGGCGGGTGCGGATTTCGTGGTGCTGACCAACACCGCTCGGGGTTTTGGCGTTTCGATATCGTCGCGCTCCGCAGTCCTGTCGGGAGGCGTGGGTGGCTACAGCGGTCCGGGGCTCAAGCCGCTTTCTCTCCGTTGTGTGCACGAGGTGGCCTCGGCTTTCCCCGGCCGGCCCATCGTCGGGTGCGGTGGCGTGACCACGGGGCGCGACGTGGTCGAGTATCTGATGGTTGGCGCCTCGGCGGTCGCAATCGGGACGGCGCACCTGGCTGAGCCGAAAGCGGGCAGGAGAATCCGGAGAGAGCTAGGGCATTTGATGGAGGTCCTCGGGGCGGGCAGCGTGGCAGAGCTCGTGGGGAGCCTCACGCGATGAGCCATCCGATCCTCGTGGCCCTCGACTTCAGCGACTCTGAGGAAGCGTTGAGACTCGCCAGCGAGCTTCGACCCTTTGTAGGCGGCTTCAAAGTGGGGCTCGAGCTGATGTGGTCCACCGGCCCGTCGTTGATCTCCCGGGTGGCCGACCTCGGTCTTCCAGTGTTTGCCGACGCCAAGCTCCATGACATACCCAACACGGTCCGGGGGGCGGCGCGCGCTCTAGCGTCCCATGGCGCCCGCTGGGTGACGGTGCACGGTGCCGGGGGGTCAGCGATGGTCAGGGCGGCAGTCGAGGGGCTCGACGAGGGCGGCGATGGAGCAGCCGGAGCTCTGGTGGTCACGGTTCTCACGTCGCTCGACCACTCGGACCTGGCGGAGACCGGCGTGTGGCGCGCGACCGAGGACCAGGTCCTCTCGATGGCGGGCCTGGCCCAGCAATCCGGTGCGGAGGGAGTCATCTGCTCTCCTGGAGAGGTGGCCCGGCTGAAGGCCTCATTTCCCGGGTTGCTTGCGGTGACTCCGGGGATCCGGCCCGAGGGCTCGAGTGCGGACGATCAGATCCGAATCTCCACCCCGAGGGCTGCCTTGACCTCAGGTGCCGATTATCTGGTGGTAGGACGGCCGATCACACGGGCATCGGATCCGATTGCCGCGGCCCGGCACATGGCGAGTTCCCTGTGAAACCCCCTTTCCTCGGCTCCTTTCGTCAGGCGGGCCGGGCTATGGTCGGCGACACGCCTGATCGATCAGGTGAAGGAACCAAGGAGTTGGCAAGGGAATGACACAGCCACCGAAGCTGACCGATGAGCAGCGCAGAGCGGCTCTGGCCAAGGCGGCCGAGGCGCGTCGAGTCCGCGCCGAGGTGAAGGAGCTCCTGAAAACCGGGTCTCTCCGACTACCCGAGCTGTTCGCGCGAGCCGATGAGGATCCGTTGGTGGCCGGGCTCAAAGTCGAGTCGCTCATTGCCTCGATGCCCGGAACCGGGAAGATCAAAGCCAAGCGGCTGATGGAATCCATCGGGATCTCCGAGAACCGTCGCATCCGGGGTCTGGGCGACAAGCAGAAAGAAGCCCTGCTCGCAGAATTCTCCTGACTTGCCCGGCCGCCTGATCGTCATTGCGGGGCCTTCAGGCTCGGGGAAGTCGAGCATCGTTCGCTCGCTCGTCGAGCGGATTGAGCTTGTCTATTCGGTCTCCGCCACGACGAGGGATCCGCGGCCGGATGAAGTAGAGGGTGTGCACTATCGATTTGTCAGCAGGTCCGAGTTCGAGGCAATGATCGATGCGGGCGACCTGCTCGAGTGGGCCGAGTACAACGGCGATTATTACGGAACGCCTGCTTCCCCTGTGCGCGAGGCGAATTCCGATGGGTTCGACGTGCTGCTGGAGATCGAGATCCAGGGGGCACGCCAGATACGCCACCATCGGCCGGATGCCGTCATGTTCTTCATCGTCCCGCCATCCATGGAAGAGTTGCGGGCTCGTCTCGAAGCGCGAGGCGACACCGACCGGGGGACCATTGAAGAACGCCTGCGCATAGCCGCCTCGGAGATGGCCGAAGCGCCGGATCTGTTCGACCACATGGTCGTTAACGACACCCTGGAACGCGCCGTCGATGAGATCGAGGGTCTGATAACCGCGCCCTCATGAGGTAGACTGGCCACCCACCACCCCTTCCCCGAGGAAACATGAAGCTCGAAGACGTCATCGACCAGATCGGCAACCGGTTCGCAACCGTCGTCGTGTCCGCCCGGCGGGCACGTCAGATCAACAGCTACTTCCACCAGCTCGGAGTGGGCTACGGCGAGTTCGTCCCGCCTCAGGTCCACTCGCTGTCGCGCAAGCCTCTGACCATCGCAATGGAGGAGATTGCCGAGGGCAAGGTGGAGGTCGAGACCGTCGAGGAATAGTGCTCGACGGGCGGCGGGTTCTGCTCGCCGTGACCGGGGGAGTAGCCGCCTACAAGACGGCCTACCTCGCCCGACGCCTGATTGAAGTTGGGGCGGAGGTCAAGGTCATCATGACCGAGTCCGCCCACCACTTCATCGGTCCGCAGACCTTCGCAGCCATAACCGGCTCACCGCCGATGGCCAGCCTGTTCGGGAGTGACTCCGTTTCACCGCACACCGAGTTGGCGCGCTGGGCCGAGCTGGTGATAGTCGCCCCGGCAACGGCGGCGACGATGGCAAGACTGGCGAGCGGGCTGGCAACCGACCTCGTCGCTGCCACCCTGCTAGCCACAGAGTCACCGGTGCTCGTCGCCCCTGCCATGCATACCGAGATGTGGGAACACGCCTCGACTACACACAACGTGGCAACGCTCAGGGAGCGTGGGTACCTCTTCGTCGGTCCGATGATCGGAGCGCTTGCCGGTGGCGACGAAGGCATCGGACGTGTCGCCGAGCCCGAGCAGATTCTGGAGGCGGCGGAAGCGGTGTTCGGGCCACGACCGGGTGCACTTCGAGTCCTGGTCACTGCAGGTGGGACGCGCGAGCCAGTTGACCCTGTGCGTTTCCTCGGCAACCGCTCTTCGGGAAAGATGGGCCATGCTGTAGCCGATGCAGCCGCCGCCCAAGGTCACCAGGTGACTTTGGTTACCTCGTCCGACGTGCCAACGCTTCCGTCGGTCAAGGTGGTGAAGGTGGAAACCGCCCAGGAGATGCTCGAAGCTGTGGAGGGAGAGGAAATCGACGTTGCCGTGATGGCGGCGGCAGTGGCCGATTTTCGACCAGCCAGTCCAGTGGATACGAAACTGGCCCGAGATGAGGGTGTGGACTCGATCGAGCTAGAGCCCACGCCCGACATACTTGCGACAGTTGTGGCCCGCCAGGACCGCCCGTTCGTGGTTGGGTTCGCTGCCGAGACGGGAGATGTCGAGCGAGCCATCGAAAAAGCTCGAAACAAGAAGGTGGATCTGCTCGTCTACAACAACGTATCGGAACCGGGGAGCGGATTCGGGACGGACACGAACCAGGTCACGATCATCGACGCGGAGGGCGGGACCGACCAATGGCCTCTCATGTCCAAGCGTGAGGTGGCTGCCCGGCTCATCGAGAGGGTGGCCGAGGAACTCCGGGCGCGGGATTAGGCTCCGGCCACGTATGCGGACCTCCTTCTTCACCTCGGAGTCAGTGACTGAGGGGCACCCTGACAAGGTCGCCGACGCAGTTTCGGATGCGATCCTCGACGCCGCTCTTGCCGTCGATCCGGGGGCCCGCGTCGCCTGTGAGACGTTTGTGACCACCCGCCTCGCTGTCATAGGTGGGGAGATAACGGTCGCGGGCGACCTCGACATCGAGGGAATAGTCCGCAAGACGGTCGATCGGATCGGTTACAACGGCTTCGACCCGGGATTCGACGCGTCCACCATCGAGGTCCAGAATCGGGTCGGCGAGCAGAGCCTGGACATCGCCGCTGGAGTCGACAGGGAGCTCGGTGCTGGCGACCAAGGGCTCATGTTCGGGTTCGCCGTCAACGAGACCGAAGAGCTCATGCCGATGCCGATCCAGTTGGCCCACAGGCTCGCCGAGCGCCTCGCCGAAGTGAGGAGGGACGGCACCCTCGACTATCTGCGACCCGACGGCAAGACGCAGGTGATGGTGCGTTATGAGGGGCTGCGACCGGTCTCGGTGCCCAAAGTGCTGATCTCGACTCACCACGCCAAGGAAATGGACAACGACACCATGCGCAGCGACATTCGTCGTCAGGTGGTCGAGAAGGTCATCCCAGCCGATCTCCTTGACGACGAGCTCGAATTGATCTTCAACCCTTCCGGCCGTTTCGAGATCGGCGGACCGGTGGCGGACGCGGGTCTCACCGGCCGCAAGATCATCGTCGACACGTACGGGGGCTACGCCCGCCATGGCGGTGGCGCCTTTTCCGGAAAGGATTCCACAAAGGTCGATCGGTCCGCGGCGTACGCGGCGCGGTGGGCGGCCAAGAATCTGGTCGCGGCCGGGGTTGCGGACAAGCTCGAGATCCAACTGGCATATGCCATTGGCCAACCCGAGCCGTTTTCGATCCATGTCGATGCCTTCGGGACTGAGAAGATCCCGCTTGACCAGATTGAGGATGTTCTGGCCCAGGCCTTCGATTTCCGGCCCGCTTCGATTATCTCGGAGTTGCAGCTTCGCGATCCGGTCTTCTCGCCGACCGCCGCCTACGGGCACTTTGGCCGCCCCGGCTTCGCGTGGGAGCGCCTTGACAAGGTGGACGACATCCGGTCGGCGGCGGGTCTCTGAGCGACCCGACGACCGCACGGGTCGTCCCTAACCTCGCCAGCTTCTCAGTAGACCGCGGTTTCGCATACTCGATCCCCGAGTCACTTGCGGGATCGGTGACTGTCGGCTCGATCGTGCGTGTGCCTTTGTCCGGGCGTCGGGTCCGAGGCTGGGTCGTCGAGCTGGGTGTGCCGGCGGATCGGGAGCTACGGGAGATCAGTTCTGTCTCCGGCGCGACCTCTGTCTTCGACAGAAGACTCCTCGCTGCCCTCGACTGGGCGGCCAATCACTACGTCGCTCCGCTGTCAGTGGTGCTTGCTCAGGCGAGTCCGCCGAACTTGCCCCGCAGATCAGGGAGTCCGGGCCAGACCGCCCCCATCGAGTCCACAACGCACCCACTTACTGAGATCACAGAGGCAGCCGCTAAGGGGCACCGGCAGGCGGCACAGGCGCTCATCGGGACTTGGGGAGATCTGTCCTGGCTTCCATCTCTGACTCAGTTATTGAGCGCAGGGAAGACCGGAGTGGTGGTGGCGGCGACGGTGGCCGAAGTGGAGAGAATCGGCGGTGCGTTGCGTGACCTCGGGCAGGATGCTGTGGTCGTTGCTGGGGGCACCGACGCCGAGCTGACCTCGGCTTGGGAGGAGCTGCAGGCACCGGGAAAGCTGCTGATCGGGACCCCTCGGGTGGCGTCTTGGCAGATCAAAGACCTTGCACTCGCGATTGTGCTGGAGGAGGGTCGCCGGGCGATGAAGGAGCGCCAGACACCGACGATCCACGTTCGGGAGATGATCCGCAAGCGATCTTTGCTCGAGGGTTTCTCGACGGTCTTCTTCGGCCCCACACCGTCGGTTGAGGTGCTGGCTGCGGGAGCGGAGACGACCCGCATCGGGAATCGCGCCTGGCCCCTCGTTGAGGTTGTCGACAGAGCTGAGGACGCACCTGGGTCGGGCTTCGTCTCCGAGAGGGTGATCGCTGCGCTCCGATCGGTGGTGAAGTCCCAGGGCAGCGCCTTCATGTTCACCCACCGAAGGGTGGGATTGGCCTCGATGCGTTGCGCCAACTGCCGGACGATGAGACGCTGCCACCGCTGCGGGACGCGATTGGGGCGGGTTGAGTCATGCCCCCGATGTTCTGCGCCTGCAGGCGTGTGCACCAACTGCGGCGGGTCGGTATTCGAGGAGATGGGAACTGTCCCGGAGCGGCTTGTCCAGGAGATCAACGGGAGGCTTGGCGGAGGTGTCTCAGGTGTCTACCCGGAGGGTGGCCTGGTTCAGGTCGGGACTGAGAGAGATCTCGCCGGGTTACCACAGGTGGACTTGGTGGTGGCTGCCGACGTCGACGGGATGCTCATGTCGCATGGCTACCGGGCGTCGGAGGAAGCTCTGCGGCAGTTGGCCCGGCTGGGGAACTCCCTGGCCCCCGGGCGTGGACGGCGGATGATGGTTCAGACCTCCCAGCCCGACTCGGAGCTCATCGCCACTTTGCGTCGAGGTGATCCCATCCCGTACCTGGAGTCGGTGCTGGTGGAGCGGGCTCGCGATGGTGTGCCCCCGGCGGCGGAGATGATTGCTCTCGAAGTGCGCGGTGACGTGGATGTGGACCTGTCTGCCGAGCTGGGTGACGTGGGGTGTGAGGTGATGGGGCCCCTCACGATTGAGGGAGGGAAGCGCTGGTTGCTTACTGGCGATCTGGCCGTGGCCCGCCGCGAGTTGCGCCCGGTAGTGGGGCGTATCCGCGATGGCGGTGCTTCGGTTCGTGTCGACGCCGATCCGATCGACTTGTAAGGCGGGCGAAAGCCGGTTTCGCTTGTATTGGGTGAGTGTCGGAGACCATGGCAAATGCCTACGACGGGTTTATCTCGTATTCCCATGCTGCTGATGGCTTACTTGCCCCCCGTCTCCAGGCAGCGATACAGAAGTTCGCCAAGCCGTGGTGGAGGAGACGGGCTCTTCGCATCTTCCGTGATGAAGCGTCTTTGTCGGCGAACCCTCACTTGTGGTCGTCCATAGCAACGGCTCTCGACACCTCAGGCTGGTTCATTCTTCTCTTGTCAGAGGAGGCTGCGGCGTCGGAGTGGGTTGCTCGCGAGATCGAGCATTGGGTCACCCACGGAGAACCTGGCCGGATAATTCCGGTCGTGACTTCGGGCGAATTCAGCTGGTCGGCTGGAGATGTCGGTGGCTCGGCGGTGCCGCAGGCTCTTCATGGTGTGTTCGACGAGGAGCCACGTTGGGTCGATCTTCGCTTTGCCGACGGTGACGAGGATCTCGACTTGAAGAACCCCATGTTCGCGGCGGCGGTAGCCGATGTCGCATCGGCCCTACGAGGGGTGCCGAAGGATGAGTTGGCGTCGGAAGAAGTGAGACAGCACCGGCGCACCATTCGCACGGCGTGGGGTGCGGGCTTCGTCACGACTGCGCTGGCGGTTGCGGCGGTTCTTTTTGCTGTCGACGCCAGGCAGCAGTCCGACCTGGCGGCTGCCAATGCAGCACAGGCAGAGGCGAACGCACACGAGGCAGCGGCGAACGCCCGAGAGGCAATAGCCCAGCGAGACCTTGCTGTCGAAAACGAGGAAAGGGCCAGGGCCAATGAGGAGTTTGCCGTTAGGCAAGCCCGAATCGACGAAGCAAACAGGCTCCTGGCGATCACGAATCTGGCTGAGGGAGGTGATCCGACGCGAACTGTGAGTCTGGCGCTCTATGCCGCTGCAATTGCGGGTGAGAACGTGAGCGAGGTGGAGTCGGCGGTTGTCGGCTACCTCCATGCTGCGCTTCCGCAGTATCGAGCCGTATCTTGGTGGAAGCTTGGAGAGCCGGAGAGGGCTGTAATCGCTCCCGACGCGGAAAGGATCTATTACCTCGTGACAGATCAGTCCTCCTTTGTCACACATGTGGAGGCGTTTGACATCGAGTTGGGGAGGGTCGTTTGGCGGCAGCCAACGTCCGGACCGATTGCGGGTGAGCTAGCGATCAGTCCGGACGAGTCACAGGTCGCGGTGGCCGTGGCTGGGGAACGTGGGGCGTTTCTCACCGTTCATGAAGCAGAAGCTGGCGCCGTGATCCACGAGATCGACCTCGGTCCGTGTCCCAACGTTCGCTCGTGGGGCCCCGGCTTCTCCCCGGACGGGCGTTACTACACGCAGTTCGCCGGCACCGACGAATGCGGTACCAACGGATCCGGGAGCTGGGTGCATGTTTATGAAACGGCTGGCTGGACCGAGGTGTCCCGAGTCCAGAACACGCCTGCCTCACAGGAATCGTCGAGTGGCTCGGCCGATACGGTTCATTTCTCAGCCGATGGAACCGTGGTTCTCGTCAGCGGAAGAGAGGCCCGGACAGAATTGCGCGCCTTCCCAAGTTTCGAGCTGATCCGAGATCTCGGTTCGGGCCATCTTGCAGTGGCCCTTTCGCCCGATGCCACCAGGATCGTCGTCCAGCCGTCGGATGGGCATCCGATTCTCGTCGATGCGGAGACAGGCGATTTCCTGGGTGCGTTGGAGCTGGAAGGCTTGACGGCCACGAGCGAAGATGATCCGATTTCGTTCTCCCCGGACGGCGAGCGAATCATGGTGCAGATGGGAAGCAAGGACTTTCTCTTCGACTCTGGCGGCGGGGAGCTCGTCTACTCCTTCGAGCACGGATATTCCCATCAGCACTCGTGGACTAGCGATGGGAACTATCTGTTCGAGAGCACGGGATCGGGTTTGTACCTTTGGTTCGTTGGAGACTTCCCCCGTCCTACGCCTCTCCCGTTCGACTTCTTCGATTTGATCGTCGAAGCGGCGGAGCAGATAGCCCGCGGATTCACCGAAGTCGAATGCCCAACTTTTCTCCTCGAGCCATGCTTGAGCGATCCCGATGACCTGAAGCGATTCGTTCTCGAGAGTCTTTCGATGGGCGAGTGAGACTCGCGTCATGATGCCTGAGGCGACGCTGGAGCAGGAGCGGGATGGTGGTTATGACGCGTTCATCTCGTATTCGCATGCCGGGGATGACTTGGTGGCGGCCCGGCTTCAGAATGGTTTGCAGCGCTTTGCCAAGCCGTGGTGGAAACGGCGTGCAATTCGGGTGTTTCGGGATGAGTCGTCGTTGGCGGCGAACCCTCACTTGTGGTCGTCAATCACGGATGCGTTGGATGCCTCGTCTTGGCTCGTGGTGTTGTTGTCGCCTGATGCGGCTGGGTCGGAGTGGGTGAACCGGGAGGTGGAGTATTGGCTGGCGAATAGGCCAGCTGATCGGATCATCCTGGTTCTGACCGAGGGTGAGTTGGCCTGGTCGGAGTCGGGGCTCGAGTCCGATGCGGTTCCTCCGGCGCTTACTGGTGTGTTTTCGGGAGAGCCGCGTTGGGTTGATCTGCGGTTCGCCCGCATCGAGGAGCAGTTGGATCTGAAGAATCCTCGGTTCTCGGCTGCGGTGGCCGATGTCGCGTCGGCGTTGCGCGGGATTCCCAAGGAGGAGTTGGAGTCTGAGGAGGTCCGTCAGCATCGGCGTGCGGTCAGGACGGCGTGGGCTGCGGGCCTGTTGATTGGTGTGTTGGGCGTCGTTTCGGTGGTGTTCGGTGTCAGGGCTGCCAGTGAGGCGGAACGGGCCAACGCCAACGCCGCAGATGCGGAGGCTCAGCGCGAACTCGCTGTCCAGGCGAGGATCGGGGCGGAGGATGCCGCCGCTCAGGCTAAGCGCAACGAGAGGTTCGCCTTACAGAAGGCGGCTGTGGCCGAAGCAGGGCGATATCTCGAGATCGCCGCGACTCACCCTGATCCGGCGGTGGTGGTCAGTCTGACCTTGTATGCGGTGGCTCTGGCGGGCGATGAGGTAGCGGAGATCGAACCACAGGTCGTACCTCTCCTAAACACGGCTCTGCCCGAGTACAGGGCAGTCGGCGACTTCTTCGACTTGGGCGACGGGTATGCGGCGATATCTGCGGATGGGAACACTGTTTTCTATGTCAATCAGCATGATTTGCATGTGAGCGCCATCGATACGAAAACACGAGCGGTGAAGTGGCGGGAGCTTCTGCTGAGGGCAGACAACTCTCCTGACCCTCTTGGGCTTTTCGTGGTCGCGGACGGCAACCGTGTGGCAGTTCCGATTCAAGCGTCAGGGGCGGTGAGGGTGTTTGTGTTGGCGACGGACGACGACGGTGCGTTAGAGGGAGACTTCGTAGTCGAAAAATGCCCGGAAGTCGGCCTGTTTACGTTCGGGGGGATCTTCTCGGCCGATGGTCGGTACCTAACAATGCGCGTCGGCTGCGGAGAAGGCGCGGCGAGCAATCTCCTGGCGATTTATGAGATCGCCAGCGGAACCGAACTTGCTCCTCGGATTGAGGGGGTTGAGGCGCACTTCTCGTCAGATTCGAGTGTGGTCCTGGTCTTGAGCGATGAAGGGCCTGCTCAGCTTTTCACCTTCCCAGATCTCGAGCTGCTCAAAAGCTTCCCCGGGGAATATTCCACCGGTGCGCTCAGCCCTACCGCGAATTTGGTGGCTCTTGGGGCATCCAATGGGGACGTCCATATTTTCGATCGCGAGGGTGTTCCTGTGCACCGGATCGGTGTCCCCTCCGAGATTCATTCTCATCAAAGCCCTCCCATCTCCTTTTCCCCCGATGAGAGTCTGTTGGCCGTTGCGACTAGACGATCCGACTTTGTGTTCGACGTGGACAGCGGAAGCCAGATAGCGGCATTCAACAACGGAGAAACGTGGCTGCACTCTTGGACCGCCGATGGCGACGAGTTGTTCATCGACCCCTACACGCTCTGGTCTGTAAGAGATCAAATCCGCACCGACCCTCTCCGGATTTCATTGGATGACCTCTTGGACACTGCGTTATCTGTTCTCGAAAGAGGCTTCCTAGACGGAGATTGCGACGAGTTCCGGATCGAGCACTGTCCGCTGACAGCGGACGAGTTGAGAAGCATGGTCGAGGCGAGCCGAGCAATTTCCTCGAACTGACCGCGACGACCCCCTTGAATCTGTCCCAGACAGAACGTATGTTCGATGATATGAGGTGGGAACGTATCTCGACCGATCAGCTGGAGCAGATGCTCATGGCTAGCCGGGCGGAACAATCACGCCTGGCCGCTGGCGAGCTCGAGATCCTCGAGGAGTTGGATCGTCGGCAAGTGCCGACCGCGGACGGCTGTCGCTCTCTTTCCGAGTGGACAGCGATGAGCCTCGATAT
>JAWWBL010000044.1:0-13500 GCA_033720975.1 Acidimicrobiia bacterium
GCTCGGCCCACGAGGACTGATGCCCAACCCCAAGTCGGGCACCGTCACCGAAGACGTCGCCAAAACCGTCTCTGAGTTCAAGGGTGGGAAGATCGAATATCGAAACGACCGATACGGCAACATCCACGCTCCTGTGGGCAAAGCCTCGTTCGAGCCGGATCAGTTGATCGGCAACCTCGCTTCACTCACCGCCGAGGTCGTACGGGCCAGACCAGCAGGATCCAAGGGCAGGTATCTGCGAGGGATGGTTGTGTCCTCGACAATGGGGCCAGGCGTCAAGGTCGACATTGGCCGGATAGAGGAATTGACCGCACTCGCTCAGTAACTCCCTGTTCTCGAAACGTACAGGGCCCACATATGGGCCCGTGGTCCCAAGGATGGAAAAGAGAGGCCCCCGGAAGGGGGCCTCTCTTGCACTAGGGGGATCTCCGCGCCTCGGCGCGTCCGTAGAGAGGAGGGCTACCGGTTGCCAGGTCCACCGTCCGCACGTTGCCGACGAGGTCTTCTGTGGACCAGGGTAGGGGCTGGTCTCGTCGTTCGGCCACGCGGCCCTCACTGCTCGGGTCCGAGGAGCGGGCGGGGGCGGTCAGGGTAAGCCCGCCCGGGTTCCACGGAGACCCCCTGTTGTCAACTGGTCCCAGTGTCGCGCGGGCCACCCCCGGTGTCCAGGGAAATACTGGAAGAATCGCCGTATTCGCGCCTTCAAGGGCCTACAGCGACCCGAGAAAACCCGCGAGGGCGCTGTTGAACTCCTCGGGCTTCTCGAAAGACGGGAGGTGGGCCGTACCGGCGAGAACCACCGGCGGACGGTCGCTGAGCTTCTGGGCAAGGAAGTCCGCGGCGGCGAGTAGGTAGGACTCGTCGTGCTCCCCGATGATGACCAGAGTGGGAGCGCTGATCGCGTCGAGATGATCGAGGTGGCCCTTCTCATACCTCTTCGACAGCTCATTGCGCTTGTCCTCGGTGCGCAACGGAGTCCTGTCCATGTCAAGGAAGAGCTCCTTCAAGGAAGGGTCGATCCCCGACGAGTCCCGGCCGTACCCGACCAACCACATCTCCATGTCGATCTCGGCGACCCGGTCGAGGTCACCGGCTTTGTAGGCCGCCACAGCCTCCTCCCACAAAGGATGATCCTCCCAGTCGCCTTCGGGCTCCCAACCCGCGGGCGCCGCTCCTACCAGGACGAGGGCGTCGACACGGTCTGGTCGCTCGATGGCCACCTCCAGTGCCGTCGCCCCACCCATGGAGCACCCCACGATCGTCGCAGAGTCCACCCCGAGGTGGTCGAGGACCGCGATCGCATCCTCCCAGTCGGAGAACTGCTCATCGCCAAGAGGTGTCTTTCCGAAGCCGCGGCGGTCGAAGGCGATCGAGCGGTAGCCGTCGAGACTCATCTGATCACGCCACATTCTCGAGTCGGCGACCCCGGCGTGGAGGAAAACGATGGCCGGCCCTTCGCCGGCTGATTCGATGTGAAAGTCCATCAAAGGAACTTAGCCCGAATTGCCCAGCCCGGTCGCACCGGTACAATTCTGCCTGCAACTCCAATACCTCGACCGAAGACCGCCGGTGTCATGAGACTCAAAGGGCCCAGCCCGCCAGCGCAGGTTCGCTTCTCGAAGCTCCTCGTCTTCTGTCGAGGGGCTTATTTGATGTCTAGGAGACGCAATGCCAAGACCGGAAAAGGTCCAAGCTGTCAAAGACATCCGAGAGCGGCTCGAGGGCGCCGAGGCAGTCTTCCTGACCGAATATCGCGGCTTGTCCGTGAAAGCGGTTCAGGATCTAAGACGCGCCCTGCGCGACGCAGGCGCCGACTACAAGGTCGTGAAGATGACCCTGACGAAGTTGGCGGCAGCTGACGCCGGAATCGACGGGATGGATGAGTATCTGTCCGGTCCGACCGCTATCGCGTTCGCCAAGGAGGATCCGGTCGCGACCGCGAAGGCTCTCAAGGACTTCTCGAAGTCCAACGAGGTCTTCACGCTCAAGGCCGGCCTCCTCTCGGGAAACATCCTCTCACCGGAGGAGATCTCGACACTTGCCGACATCGAGCCCAGGGAAGTCCTGCTGGCGAAGATCGCCGGAGCGGCGAAGGCTCCGCTCTTCAAGGCAGCAGGCCTATTCGGCTCGTTCACGCGCGATGCCGCATCGATGTTTTCCCAGCTACTGGACAAGAAAGAGTCGGGCGAGTTCGTGCCCGCCGGCGAGGCTGAAGAGGCCGCACCGCCGGAAGACGAGACCGCCGAGACCACGGCTGACGAGGCCGAGGAGGAATAGAACAAAATGGCAAAGTTGAAGACAGAAGAGGTGCTCGACGCCATCGAGAGCTGGACGGTTCTCGAGCTCAAGGAGTTCCTCGACGCGTTCGAAGAGCGGTTCGATGTAACCGCTGCTGCACCGATGGCCATGGCAGCCGCTCCGGCCGCAGCGGGTGATGGCGGGGCAGCCGCCGACGAGGAACAGGACGAATTCGACGTCGTCCTCACTGAGGCGGGATCGGCCAAGATCCAGGTCATCAAGGAAGTCCGCGCCTTGACCAGCCTCGGGCTGAAGGAGGCCAAAGAGCTAGTCGATGGTGCGCCGGCGAACGTACTCGAGGGTGTCGACAAGGAGACCGCCGAGAAGGCCAAGGAAGCAATCGAGGCCGCAGGCGGAAGCGTCGAGCTCAAATAGCTCTCGCTCGAGACCGTGACCGAAAAGGGGGCCCCCTCGAGGGGCCCCTTTTCAGTGCTCTAGAGAAGAACGGTGCCTATACCGTCACGGTGGCTCAGGTGAAATAGGCGGTCACGTTGGGTGTCTCACGCTCACGCAGCTTCACATTGGCGTCGAGCTTCTCCAAGTTCTGCGCAATTGCTTGCGCTGCCTCCTTGACTGGGTGCTCCGCCAGGAAGCTCCTAACGCCCGCGGCCACCTCCGGCTGGGAGAGCGCCGAAATCCCTTCGGCGATCCGGTGCCGGGTCATACCGGGCATCACCTCGACGAGGCGATCCCAGTTCTCCGCTGCCAGTCTCCACACCGCAGGACCAGCCTTACCCAGCAACAGGCGGGCGAAGACCCAGAACCCGTCCTGGGTTCGGATGTCGCCGTCGAGCACCTTGCGCAGGGTCGTCAGGGCCAAGTCCTCTTCGATGACTCCGGCCACAGCCCGGAGGTAGCGGACCTGATCGAGCGGGGCCACAGCCTCCTGGTAGGTCTTCCACAGAGTCGCGTACTCCTCGTCAACGCCATGGCGGGCATAGACGGTTAGGGCTGCGGTGGCGACCTCGGGATCGAGGTCGTCACCTGCGAGGAGCCGCTCGACCAAATCGCGAGCCTTGTCGATGGTTGGCTGATGCTCGCCCAGATTGCCCATGGCGACGATCAAGTCGCCCCTCAGCTTGCGATCGAGATCGCTGTCGTCGGCGGACGGCTCCCATCCGAGACGGTCGAGGGCAGGCGTCACCAGATCGCGGACGAAGCTTTCGAAAGCCTCGCGGGCCTCTTGGTCGAGGGTGTGGTGCTCGAGCATCCCGAGTCCTCCGATGATCACTGACCAAATGGCGGCTTCACTCTCATCCTCGAACTTGCCGACCAAGTCGAGGAACGCATCAGCGGTGACCTGGCCACACTTCACGAAAGCGACGGTGTCCGAGAGCAGGGTGTAACGCTCGACCGGGTCGAGGTCTGCGGCCCGGGAGATGAGCGCCTCGAAGAGCTCATCCGAGTAATGGCTTCGATAGAACCCGTACCCGCCGACGTTGGTCACAATCCAGTCGATGTCCCCCTCGACGGGAATCATCGTCTCGTCATCTTCGAGCAGGATATTGATTTCAAATGGCTCCCCGTTGGCGGAGCCACGCAGTTGGATCGGGACCTTCCAGATGGTCGAGTCGGTCTCGTCGGGGATCACTAGGAAGCGTCGCTGCGAGAGTCGGATTCCTCCGTTGACCTTCTCTGCGTCGATTCTCGGGAATCCCTTCTGAAACACCCAGGTGTCCATGATCTCGCCAATGGGCCAATCAGACGCGCTGTCGAGCCCTTCCCAGAGATCGGTGGTGACGGTGTTGGCGTACTCGTGCTTGCGCAGGTAGGTCCCCACGCCGGTGCGGAAGTTCTCGACACCCATGAACTCTTCGATCATGTGGAGCACCGCGCATCCTTTGCCGTAGGTGATGGCGTCGAACATCTCGTCGACCTCGGCCGGTGAATTAACCGTGAACTCGATTGGCCTCGTGCTGGCCAGCTGGTCTGTGGCCATGGCCCATGGGACCTCGAGGTTGGCGAACGTCAGCCACCGCTTCCACTCGGGATGCATCGCATCTGTTGCCTTCATCTCCATGAACGAGGCAAACGCCTCGTTGAGCCACGCCCCCTCCCACCAGGCCATTGTCACGAGGTTGCCGAACCACTGATGAGCGATCTCATGGCCGATCACGTCGACGCTCCGCTCCAACTCAGCCTGGCTGGCTTTATCCCGGTTGATGACCAGATAGGAATCCCGGTAGGTGATCAGCCCGACGTTTTCCATTGCTCCCGCGGCGAAGTCGGGTATGGCTATGTGGTCCAGCTTGTCGCCCGGGTAAGGGATGTCGTAGTAGTCCGACAGGTACTCGAAGCAGAAAATCGCGTTCTCCATCGCCACGTCGGTGAGGTGGAGATTCCCCTTGGGCACGATGATCCTGGTTGGTGTCCCCCTCACGTCGACCGGCTCCGTTGCCTCGAACGGCCCAACGATGAACGCCAGGAGGTAGGACGACATCTTCATCGTCTTGGCAAAGCTGATCTTCACACGGCCGTCCGCGGTGGCTTCCCGCGCGACCTCGGCAGCGTTGGAATATGCCTCCAGCCCGTCGGCGACGACCATGGTCGTCTGGAAAGTCGCTTTGAAATCGGGCTCATCCCAGTTGGGAAAGATGCGCCTGGCATCGGTCGACTGGCATTGGGACGTAGCGATCACATGTTCTTTGCCCTCGGCGTCCTTGTAGACCGCTTTGTAGAGACCGCGGAGCTGATCGTTGATGGTGCCGGCGTGCTCCATTGTCAGTCTGTACTCGCCCGGCTGAATCGTCTCCGCGAGTTTCAGGGTCACCCGTTGGGATTCGGCGTTATGGGCTATCTCCGCAACGGCGGGCCCGCTGGAGATGGTCGCCGATTTGACCTCCAGCTCCGCTGCGTTGAGAACCAGATAGTCGGTTGACTCCAACACCTCGAGATCGACTCCGACCGAACCGGTGAAGGTGAGCGTCTCTAGATCGGGCTCGAGGTGGATGTCGTAGTGGTGGGGAACGGCGTGCCGCGGCAGCCGGTATGGGTTGTCGTTCAAGAAAGAACCTCACTGTGGGCGGGTGGGGAGATGGTACCGAGCTGCATATCTTGCGGAAAGACGAACGAGCCCTACGCTCGCCGGGTGAACGAGCGCTCTACCATCCTCGTGTCCGTCCACGGTCCCGATCACCCGGGTATAACGGCCGGTCTCATGTCGATTCTCGCGTCGACCGGCGCAGATATCTACGACGTCGAGCAGATCGTCGTTCGCGGCAGACTCACTCTCAACATCCTGACGGGGGTGAAGGCACGCGAGGCGACGATACGAGACCTCCTCTTCTTCGGGTGGGAGGAGGATCTCACCGTCGAGTTCGAGGTGGTCGACACGACGCCTTCGCCGGCCAAGCCCATGTCCGTGGTCACCGTCATCGGCGCGGCAGTCACCGCTGCCGACTTCGGAGCCGTCGCTCGGGCGATCGCGGAAGGCGGCGGCAACATCGAGAGGATCTTCCGGCTCTCCCGCTATCCCGTGATCAGCTATGAGCTGGCTGTCTCGAACGGAGACGTCGACAAGATTCGGGAAGGGCTCGTGGCCGAGGCCAGCGCCCGGGCGATCGACGTTGCCATCCAGCGCGACGGTTTGGAGCGCCGGGCCAAACGGCTTGTTGTGCTCGACGTCGATTCGACTCTGATCCAGGACGAGGTGATCGATCTCCTCGGACGGGAGGCCGGTGTCGAGGAGGAGGTCGCCAGGATCACCGCCGCGGCGATGGCAGGGGAGATCGACTTCGAGTCCTCGCTCAACGAACGCGTTGCGCTGCTCGAAGGTCTCAACGAGGCCGCCTTGGACAGGGTTTTCGCTTCGATAACGCCTACCCCAGGCGCTAGAACTTTCATCCGAACCCTGAAGCGGATGGGTCTCAAAACCGCCATCGTCTCCGCCGGGTTCACCCGGTACACCGACGCGCTCGCGGCCGACCTGGGGATCGACTATTCGCTGTCGAACACCCTCGATGTCAAGGATGGCGTCGTGACCGGGAGGCTTGCTGGTGAACTGGTGGATGGGGAGCGAAAGGCCCGCTTCCTCCGCGACCTCGCCGCTCGGGAGGAAATCCCGCTGGCCCAGGTCGTCGCTGTCGGCGACGGTGCCAATGATCTGCAGATGCTTGCGACGGCAGGGCTCGGCATCGCCTTCAATGCCAAGCCCTTGGTGCGCGAACGCGCCGACACAGTGGTCTCGGCACCCTTTCTCGACGCCATCCTCTTCCTCATGGGGGTGAGTCGGGACGAGGTAGAAGCGGCCGATGCCGCTGACCCGGGATTCGAACAGCCTCCGCTGGTCGAGGTCCCCGGCACGCCTCCCGCCTAGGAGCCGGTTTTCTTCAGGACCTCGTCCACGTCGAACTCGACGTCGGTCATCGTGAACTCATGGCGGAAACCCATCGCGTGGTTGATACCGAGCATTGCTTCGTTGGTGAAGGCATTGCCTGTTTCCTGCCATTCGGCGGCTGGCCATCTCTCCAGCGCCGCCAGGTTCACCGCTCCCTTGACCCACTTGCCAAGAGCCAGCCCACGGTGCTCGGGGTCAACCATCGTTGTTGACACGAACCAGGTCTTGGGATCGGTGCGCCGTTTGACCAACTGGCTCATCCCCACGGGTGCTCCGGAGTCGTCATGGATGGCGATCGCCGTTATCGAGTCAGAGCCCTGGTGGTAGTGGTCCGCCATCTGTTTGACCAGCTCTGCGGTCCATTCCCGTGGCTCCCAATTGTCGGGATGGGGCATATCGCGCTCGAGTATGAAGTAGAGGTGGGCCATGCCTTCGAGGAGCTCATCGGGGTAGACGCCCTCGATCACACGCACCGAGTAGCCGGGTGCCCGATTGGGCCCCTGGTCGACCCAGCTCTGGAGAAGGTCGAGGTCGAGGTCGGCGACCTTCACCGCGTTGCTGTGAAAGTCGAGCTGAGGCGTGGCGCCGAAGTAGTCGGCGAATGCCTTCCCAGCCGGAACGGTGTCAAAGTGGAACGCGCTCAGCTTCGGTCTCTCCATCTCCTTCGCTGCAGTCGCCGCCTTGACGAGCAAGGCCGTTCCTATTCCGTTTCTACGGTGCTCGGGCAGAACGCCAAGGCGGGTTTGAAGGATGTTGGGGCTCGACCCGTCGTCGGAGTATGAGGTCTGGAGGTGGGCCACGGGCTTTTTCTCGTCATCCAGGACCATGAACCGCTTCCTCACCTGACCGGGCGAGCCGGTGAAGATGACGAATTCCTCGGGTGTGAGATCGACGTGTCGGGGCTGAGCTTCGGCGCCCAATACGTTGTTGAAGGCTACGAACCGGGCGAGCTCTTCTTCGTCTAGCTCGTCGATCTGGAACTCTCGGAGGGTGTATCCGTTGTCTTCGAGACCCATCATGTGTTCCTTGCTGATCAGGGGTGGAGACGATACCGGTCCGAAGCCAACCGGGTCAGCTATCGATCCATTCGTGATGGAAGAACTCACCCCGTTCCCGATCGACACGCTCGTAGGTATGGGCTCCGAAGTAGTCCCTCTGAGCCTGTATCAGGTTGGCGGGAAGGCGCTCGGATCGCATTCCGTCGAAGTAGGAGAGAGCACTCGAGTAAGCCGGTGCCGGGATTCCTGCCTTGGCGGCTCCCGCCACCACCTCCCGCCAGGCGCTCTCCGCAGAGGAAAGGGCAGATGAGAAGAAGTCGGAGGAGGTGAGATCCTCCAGGTTGGCATGGTCCCGATATGAGGATGTGATGTCCTCGAGGAAGACGGCCCTGATGATGCATCCCGCCCGCCATAGCGCGGCCACCGAGCCCAAGTCGAGGTCCCAGCCGAACTCGTCTGATGCCGCCGCCATCAGGCGGAAGCCCTGGGCATATGAGATGATCTTTGAGGCGTAGAGAGCCGCTTCGATGTCATCGACTGTGACATCACCGAGGGGCCGAATCGGGGAGTCGAACTTCTCGGCCAGCCTCGCGCGTCGATTCGGATCCGATGAGACAATCCTCGCGTAGACAGCTTCGGCGACGAGTGCGGTTGGCTGGCCGAGGTCCATCGATGCGATGACAGTCCACTTGCCGGTGCCCTTCTGGCCGGCGGCGTCGAGAATCTTGTCGATCAACGGCTCTCCGTCTTCGGTCACCGTGAGGATGTCAGCCGTTATCTCGACGAGATAGGACTTGAGTCGTCCCTCGTTCCACTCGGAGAACACCTCCGATATCTCGGCGACGGTCATGCCAAGCCCACGCCGCATCAGGTCGTAGGCCTCGGCGATCAGCTGCATGTCTCCGTACTCGATGCCGTTGTGCACCATCTTGACGAAGTGGCCCGCACCTCCCGGGCCGACCCACTCGCAGCAGGGGGCTCCATCCGGGGCTACCGCGGCTATGCCCTTGAGGATCTCTTCCACGTGAGGCCAGGCTGCAGGCTCACCTCCGGGCATCAGAGATGGGCCGTACCGCGCCCCCTCCTCGCCTCCAGAGATCCCCACGCCCAGGTAGTTGATCTGTGGGGCGCGAAGGGCCTCCTGGCGTCGACTGGTGTCCGTGTACAGGGAATTGCCGCCGTCGATGATGATGTCTCCGGGATCGAGCAGGGGAACGAGATCATCGATCACTGCGTCCACCGGAGCTCCAGCCTTCACCATCAGAAGGATCTTTCGCGGCTGGCTCAGAGAGTCGACGAAGTCCCGGAGTGTCGCCGCCGGGGAGATGTCTTTGCTCCCGGCCTCCCCGGCCATGAACTCGTCGGTCACCGAGGTCGTCCGGTTGTAAACGGCAACGTTGTTGCCTGCGTCAGCGAGATTGAGGGCGAGGTTGGCCCCCATCACGGCGAGGCCCACGACTCCGATATCAGCAAGGTTGTTCACGGGCGGAGGCTATCGCTGCTTGCCCGACTCCGCTTAGCCTTGGTGTGCTTTGAGCGAGACAAGGATCGGAATCGACATTGGTGGATCCGGGATCAAGGCGGCAGTTGTTGATCTCGATACCGGTTCCGTCATCGGCGACCGCGTTCGGATCGAAACGCCCCAGCCAGCCATGCCAGACGCCGTGGCTGACGCCGTCGCAGAGTTGGTTGAGGCGAGCCGAGTCGAAGGACCAGTGGGGGTGGGGTTCCCCGCCGTCGTGACCGACGGCAAGGTCTTGACTGCGAACAACATCGATCTCTCATGGCTCGGGGTCAATGTCAGGGATCTGCTGAGGGAGAGGCTGGGCCGCCGGGTCGAGGTGGCCAACGATGCGGACGCAGCGGCGCTCGGCGAGAGGGAATACGGCTCAGCACGCGGCGTCGATGGCCTCGTAGCTGTGATCACGTTTGGCACCGGGATCGGCAGTGGGCTCCTCATGGACGGGAAGCTGATCCCCAATGTCGAGTTGGGTCAGTTGGAGCTCGACGGGCACCGTCCAGCCGAAGCGCACTTCTCGGCCAAAGCGCGTCGACGAGAGGGTCTCGATTGGGAAGTCTGGGGCGACCGTGCCAACCGTTTCCTCACCCATGTCCAGAGCCTGCTTGCACCCACACTCATCTTGGTCGGCGGGGGAGTCGTCCGGAAGTGGGAGCTCTGGTCGGGCCATCTCGATGAGGATCTGCCTGTCGAGCCTGCCGGTCTCGTCCACAACGCAGGCGCGGTCGGCGCCGCGACCCTCGTTCGCTAGCGATTGAATCCGGCGAACTGATCGGCCAGACGGACTGGCACTCGCACATCGAGGACGGTCCCGTTCTCGTCGTGTTTCTCCTCGATGACGTCGCCAAGGCGATGGGCCCGGGCGACGATGTCACTTCTCGAATACGGGACCGTGAGGCTCAGGGTCACCATCTGCCTGGTCACGGCCTCGCCGATCGAGGCCGTCAGGGCATCGGTGCCCTCTCCTGTCAATGCTGAGATGAACACGGCATCGGGGTAGAGGTTTTGGAGGCGGGACAGCTGCTGCGGTGTCAGGGCGTCGATCTTGTTGAACACCAGCAATTCGGGGATCTCATTCGCTTCGATCTCGGCGAGGACTTCCCTGACTGCAGCGATCTGGCCGGCCGGGTGCTCATCGGTTGCGTCGACGATATGAACCAGGAGATCTGCCCCGCTGGCTTCCGCCAGGGTCGACCGGAATGACTCGATCAGCCCATGGGGCAGCCGGCGGACGAATCCGACCGTGTCGGCGAGGAGCACGGACTGTTGATCCGGCAGGTCGAGGCGCCGGACAGTCGGGTCGAGGGTTGCGAACAGCCTATCTTCGACGAGCGTCCCGGCGTCGGTGAGCGCATTGAGGAGGGTGGACTTGCCGGCGTTGGTGTAGCCGACGATGGCAGCCTGAGGCATCTCGTTTCGCCTGCGCTGCTTCCTCTGTGTCTCCTGGTGGCGGGACGCCTCCTTCAACTCCCTGTCCAGCTTCGAGATCCGCTGGAGGATGCGTCGTCGGTCCGTCTCCAGTTTGGTCTCCCCGGGCCCCCGGGTTCCGATACCTCCCGCCTGCTGAGACAGGGCCTTGCCCTTTCCACGCAGCCTGGGGAGCGTGTACTTGAGGAGGGCGAGCTCAACTTGGAGAGAGCCAACCTTCGAATGGGCATGCTGGGCGAAGATGTCGAGGATCACTGCCTCTCGGTCCACGACGTCACAGCGAAACACCTTCTTGAGGTTGCGCTGCTGGGCCGGTGTCAGAGCCTGATCGAAGATGACGACGTCGATGTCGAGCGCCGTGGTCAGGGTCGCCAGCTCGTCCGCCTTGCCCGATCCGATGAACAGAGCGGGATCGATCGTTGTCCGCTTCACCAGCTCGCGGTCGACCGGGTCGGAGCCGGCGGTGTCGGTCAGCAGAGCGAGCTCTTCGAGCGATCGTTCCTCTTCCTCGAGGGACGCTCCCGGGAGTTGGACCCCGACCAGGAAGGCGCGCTGGACCGCGACCTCGAGGTCGGTGATGGTGGCGGTGAGGCGACGCCGGCGGCGCGATTGATGTTCCTGAGTCATGACAGAGGCCGATTGGGTCGGCCGATGATGGCGGCTCCTTCGGAGTCGTGGCGGGGAATTTTCCCGTTCAGAGGTACTGGCCCTCGTCTCCGACGTGTTCCAGCTCCTCTTCGGCGATGATCTGGGACTCACGCACCGCGATCACGGGTTGGCCGGTTGGGGGCCATATGAAACGCCATGCTCCCGTCGGCACGGCCCAAAACCTCTGCCCGGTCTGCACGTCGACGAGGGCAAGGGCATCGTTTCCGTCTTTGGTCCCGATGGGCACCAGGAGGCCCGAGCGGGTAGTGGCCTCTTCGGGGGCGGCTCCAACACGCCAACCGTTCATCACCTTGTAGCCGTTGTCCTTGAAGATCGGCAGATCCGTTTCGAGCATGAATCACCATTGTCGCAGGCGTGGCGCGCAAGGTCGATCCCTTGTTGCTTTCGTCGCTGCGGCCGGCGCGCCACTTGTGGCACGCGGACCGGAGGGAAGCGCCCAACGGATAGGGTTTACCCATGACAACCCGACGCCACTTCTCCGAAGCCCTGGAATATCACGAGAAGCCGACTCCGGGGAAGCTGGCAATAAGAGCCACAAAGCCCACCGCCACCCAAGCCGACCTGAGCCTCGCTTACACGCCCGGGGTAGCCGAGCCCTGCCTGGTGATCGCCGACGACTCCGATGCGGCATTCCGCTACACCAATAGGGGGAACCTGGTCGCGGTCGTATCCAACGGAACGGCAGTCCTCGGTCTGGGAAACATCGGAGCACTCGCCGGCAAGCCCGTGATGGAAGGCAAGGCCGTGCTGTTCAAGAGGTTCGCCGACATCGATGTGTTCGACCTCGAGATCGACTCGGAGGACCCGGAGGACGTGATCAGGTTCTGCGAGCTCCTTGCACCCACCGTTGGCGGCATCAATCTCGAGGACATTCGGTCACCGGAATGCTTCTACATCGAGTCCACGCTTCGGGAGAGGCTCGACATCCCGGTGTTCCACGATGACCAGCACGGTACGGCGATCATCGGAGGGGCAGCCTTCCTCAATTCCCTGGAGCTGACAGGGAGGGACATAGGGAGCACTTCGGTAGTCGTCGCCGGGGCCGGCGCCGCTGGGGTGGCTACTGCCCGCTTCTTCATCGAGCTGGGAGTGGATCCGGCCAACATCCTGATGACTGACTCCCATGGTGTCCTCCACACCGGCAGGGACGATCTCGATGACACCAAGGTCGAATTCGCTCGCGACACCGACGCCCGGGACCTGGCTGACGCAATGCGCGGCGCGGATGTCCTGATCGGCGTGGCAGTGGCCGGGATTGTCAGCCAGGACATGGTCCGCTCCATGGCGGACAACCCGATTGTCTTCGCCCTGGCAAACCCCGACCCTGAGATCACCTATCCGGACGCCAAAGCGGCACGTCCCGACGTGGTAATGGCCACCGGGCGGAGCGACTTCCCCAATCAGGTGAACAACGTGTTGGGGTTCCCATTCATCTTCAGAGGTGCTCTCGATGTGAGAGCAAAGGGTGTATCGGAGAACATGAAGATCGCGGCCGCCCGTGCCCTGGCCGAGCTCGCCAAAGAGCCCGTCCCCGACTCGGTGCTGCGCGCCTACAACCTGGACCGTCTCGCCTTCGGACCGGAGTATTTGATTCCGAAGCCGTTCGACCCCCGAGTGCTTTGGACCGTTGCACCTGCCGTCGCCGAGGCCGCCATGGAGGAGGGCCTGGCGAGAACCCCAATCGAGGACTTCGATGGCTACAAGGCCGAGCTGCAGGCCAGGTTCAGGGCGTCGCACTCCTTGATCAACGCCATAACCACGCGGGCGATGGAGCAGCCCAAGCGTGTGGCCTACCCCCACGGGCACGACGTGCGGATCATTCGGGCGGCCCGGCGGGTCGCCGATGACGGGATCGCCAGGCCGATTCTCATCGGTAACTCCCAGAAGATCGAGTCGCTGGCCGGGGAGGCTGGAATCGAGCTGACGGGCATGGAGATCGTCGACTCGATGTCCCCAAGCTCGGACCGCAAGCGTTATGCGTCGGTGCTGGAGGAGGTGCGGCGCGACCGTGGGATGTCTCTTCATGAAGCAGAGATGCGGGTGACCGACCCGAACATGTACGCCTGCCTGATGGTTCGGGAAGGTGACGCCGACGCCGTGCTCGGGGGGTTGACTACCTACTACCCGGAGACGATTCGTCCGGCTCTGCAGGTTCTCAAGGTGGAAGAGGGTCGCTCGATCGTCTCCTCGGTCTACATCGTCGTGATCGCTGGACGAGTGCTGTTCTTCACCGACTGCGCGGTGAACATCGA
>JAWWBL010000045.1:0-12917 GCA_033720975.1 Acidimicrobiia bacterium
GATCTCCCAGCGCTTCTTGGGGCTCTTGAGGATTGCCTTGAGCTCGGAAATCCTCTCCTCGAGCTCTGCGAGCTCGGTGCGGAGCTTGTCGACCTCGAGAGCTGTGAGGCGGCGGAGCGGCATGTCGAGAATCGCATTGGCTTGGATCTCGGAGAGCTGGAAAGACGAGATGAGGTTGGCCCGCGCCTCCGCGGTGTCGGCCGAGCCCCGAATGATCTTGATGACCTCGTCGATGTTGTCCACCGCGACGATGAGGCCCTCGAGAATGTGTGCTCTCGCCTCCGCCTGGTCGAGCCGGAACTGGGTGCGGCGCTCGACGACCTCCATCTGGTGGTCGAGGTAGTACCCGATCATTTGAGACAGGTTGAGTGTCCGTGGAACCCCGTCGACCAGCGAGACCATGTTGTAACCGAAGGAGTCCTGGAGGGGGGTGTTCTTGTAGAGCTGGTTGAGAACGACCTGGGGGACCGCCTCCTTCTTCAGCTCGATGACCAGCCTGGTACCGACCCGGTCGGATGACTCGTTGCGGACGTCCGCGATGCCGGAGAGCCTCTTGTTGTCGATCAGGTCCTTGATCTTGGAGATGATCCGCTCGATCGACACCTGATACGGAAGCTCCGTTGCCACGATTGCGGTCCGGCCCTTACGAATCTCCTGGACATCGCAGACCGCTCTGATCTTGACCGAGCCGCGTCCGGTGGTGAGAGCGTCGCGGATCCCCGTCGCGCCAACCAGGAAGCCTCCGGTCGGAAAGTCGGGGCCTTTTACGAATTGGAGCAGCTCCTCGGAGTCGGCGTCGGGGTTGTCGATCATGTGCAAGGCGGCGTCGATCACCTCGCCGAGATTGTGGGGGGGGATGTTGGTGGCCATGCCCACGGCGATGCCCTGGGCGCCGTTGACCAAGAGGTTGGGGAACCGGGCAGGGAGAACGGATGGTTGTTGGAACTCGCCCGAATAGTTGTCGATGAAGTCGACCGTGTTCTCATTGATTCCCTCGAGGAGATGCGTCGAGAGCTTGGTGAGTCGGCACTCGGTGTATCGAGCGGCACCGGGCGGGTCGTCGATCGTCCCGAAGTTGCCCTGAGGGTCGATCAGCAGGTGCCGCATCGAGAAGTCCTGGCCCATCCGAACCAGGGCGTCATAGATGGCCTGGTCACCATGGGGGTGGTAGTTGCCCATCACGTCGCCCACCACCTTCGAGCATTTTCGATGAGCAGAAGTGGGTCCGATGTTGTTCTCGAACATCGAGTAGATGATTCGCCGCTGCACCGGCTTGAGGCCATCACGAACATCGGGAAGAGCGCGGGAGACGATCACCGACATCGCGTAGTCGATGAAGCTCGCCTCCATCTCGTTGGTGATCTCGATCTCGGGTGCGGAGCCCATCGCCATCTGTTCGTCTGTCATGTGCTGCTACCTGCCTAGATGTCGAGAAAGCGGACGTCGTCGGCGTTCTTTTGGATGAAGGCCTTCCGCGAAGCGACGTCGTCTCCCATCAGGGTCTCGAAGATCTCTTCAGCAAGCGCCGCGTCTTCCATCTCAACCCGGAGAAGCGTCCGGGTCTCGGGATTCATGGTTGTGTCCCACAGCTCCCTGGCGTTCATCTCTCCCAGGCCCTTGAACCGGGTGGGCTTGACCTTGGGGTGGTCCTTCTGGAACTCGGCCAGCTCGTCGTCATCCTTCAAGTAATGCACCTTCGACCCCACCTTCACCCGATACAGCGGCGGCTGGGCGATGTAGACGTAGCCGACCTCAATGAGCGGACGGAGGTGACGGAAGAGGAGAGTGAGGAGCAGGGTGCGTATGTGGGCGCCGTCTACGTCGGCATCGGCAAGCAGGACGATCTTGTGGTAGCGAGCCTTGGACAAGTCAAAGTCGTCACCAATACCGGTGCCCACCGCGGTGATGATGTCCTGCACTTCCGCGTTCTGGAGCGCCTTGGCCAGCCTGGCCTTCTCCACGTTGAGGATCTTGCCCCTTATGGGAAGAATCGCTTGTGTCTCCGAATTCCTGGCCGACTTCGCGGGGCCGGCCGCCGACTTGCCCTCGACGATGAACAGTTCTGATTCGCCCGGATCCCGGCTGGAGCAGTCAGCCAGTTTGTCCGGCAGGCCACCCGACTCCAGACCCGACTTTCGCCTCGTCAGCTCACGTGCCTTCCGGGCCGCCTCCCTCGCCTTCGCGGCGTGGATGCATTTCTCAACGATGCGTCGCGCCTCGGGGGAGTACTTCTCGAGCCATTCCGGCAGTTTCCGGTTGAGGGTCTTTTCCACGTAGGAGCGGATCTCGGTGTTGCCGAGCTTCGTCTTGGTCTGCCCCTCAAACTGGGGTTCCTTGACTCTGACTGACACGACCGCGGTGAGGCCCTCGCGGACGTCCTCCCCGGTCAGGTTGGAGTCCTTCTCCTTGAGGAGGTTCTTCGACCGGGCGAAGTCGTTGATCGACTTGGTGAGAGCCTTCCGGAATCCCTCCTCGTGTGTGCCACCCTCGTGGGTGTTGATGTTGTTGGCGAACGAGAGGACCGACTCGGTGTAGGAGGTCGTCCATTGCATCGCCACTTCCATCTCGTGGTCGGAGTTGGCGTCGGAGATGTCGATGATGTGGGCGTGGAGGGGGTCTCGTTTGGCGTTTAGGTGGTTGACGAAGTCGACCAGGCCGCCCTTGTAGTGAAAGCTGTCGTTGCGCTGTTCTTCCTCACGCTCATCGAGGAGGGTTATGTGCAGCCCTCGATTGAGGAAAGCCGTCTCCCTCAGCCTCGAGGCAACTATGTCATAGTCGAAATCAGTGGTCTCGGAGAACACCTCGGTGCTGGGCCAAAAGCGAATGGTGGTGCCGGTCTTCTTGATGGCCCGTCCTTTTTTGGGCTCCTTCGTCTTCGGAGTCCCATCCTTGAACTCCTGTGTGTAGACGTGTCCGTCACGACGCACTTCCACCTCGAGCCGGCTGGCCAGCGCATTGACCACCGACACCCCGACGCCGTGGAGACCGCCGGAAACGGTATAGGCGCCCTGTTCGAATTTGCCGCCGGCGTGCAGCGTGGTCAGAACGGTGGTGAGCGCCGACCTCTTCGTCTTGGCATGCTTGTCGATCGGGATGCCACGGCCATCGTCGGTCACCTCGACGCCACCGTCTGAGCGCAGAGTCACGCTGATCTTCGAACAGAAGCCTGCCATCGCCTCGTCGACGGAGTTGTCGACCACCTCCCAGATCAGGTGATGGAGACCTCGCGGCCCGGTCGAGCCGATGTACATGCCGGGCCTGCGCCGCACCGCCTCCAGACCCTCGAGGACGGTGATGTCCTTGGCTTTGTAACTGTCGCGGGTCGCCGTCACGAGCCTCCGTTCTGAACGTTTGGGATGGACCTGGCTGGTGTTCGGAGAAGGCGCGAGCGGGCTCTTCTCCGGGGAACTTTCACAAATGTCATTTTACCTCGCGCGGACGACGAAAACGAATCACACCCGGCCCGGAGGCACCACCTGGACCCGTCGAAAAACCCCTGATCCAAAACGGTTTTTCAGCGATTCGAGCAGCTCCGTTTCACCGTACTTCAAAAAGGCAACCATCGAGGGTGTGGCTGCCTCGACTATCAGGGTGTCGGACCTTACGGATACCGGTTTGGAGCGTCCCGACCAATGCTTCCCGGCCAACGATTCCCACTCTGAAGACACCTGCGCCATCAACGCCGGATCAGGCAAGCCCAGCTTCCGAAAAGTCTCCTCCATCGATTCCGAGATGGGCTCCAGGTCGCGGTCGTGGCTCACTGGATCTCGCCTCCGGCGACGGTCCAAGCCGTGCCCTGGATTGGCACATCTTCGGGCCGGGCCGAGGTGATCAGAGTCTGCGCCTCGCTGGGGAGGGCCCCGGCGAGCGCTGCTGCCCGTTCGGAGTCGAGCTCGGAGAAGACGTCATCGAGCAGGAGGACAGGGTTGTCTCCGACCTCTTCGAACACCGCTCTGTGCGCGGCCAATCTCACCGCAAGCGCCAGGGTGCGTTGCTCCCCCTGACTTCCGTGAGTGCGCGCCGGATGGTCGTCGATCGTGAATGCCGGGTCGTCGCGATGGGGACCGACTGTCGTCATTCTTCGTTCGTAATCGATTTTCCGGCTTGCTTCAAGGGCTCTCGCGAGTGCGTCGGCATATGAGGCGGCTGAGTCGGTGCCCAGCGGTCCCTGCCACCAATCGGGTATGTAGTCCAGCGATACCTTCGCCCCGTCAGCCGCTACTTCGGAATAGGCCTTCATCAGGTGTGGGCTGAGAGCGTCCAGCGCACGAGCTCGCCTGGCCATGACCCGGCCCCCGCTCTGGGCCATCCGAGCGTCCCAGACACCGAGAGTCGTCTCGTCTCGGTCACCAGTCTTGAGAAATGCATTGCGCTGGCGCAGTGCCCGATCGAATTCCAGTTGATCGAGATGGGCGGCCGGCCAAAGCTGCACTGCAGCATCGTCGAGAAGCTCTCGGCGCAGGCCCGGACCGCGCTTGATCAGATCAAGGTCCTCGGGGAGAAATGCGATCACGCGCAACACGCCCAAGAGGTCGGCCGTCCGGCGTAGTGGTGTCTTGTCCACCTGGGCTCGTCTTCGCCCTTCTCTCCGGAGCTCGATTTCTACGAGCCGCTCGCGCTCGGCACTCGCCACGCCGGCGCGAATTACCGCGCTATCTGCTTCCTCACCGACGAGCGCCGGGTCAGCCGCGCCACGGAACGACTTCAGCCTGGATAGATATCCGACCGCCTCGAGAAGATTGGTCTTTCCGGCTGCGTTCCGACCTATCAGCAGGTTCAGGCCGGCGTCAGGCCTCCACTCCAACGAGACATAAGACCGGAACTGGGTGAGCGAGAGCCAATCGACCCTCATTCACACCCGAACAGGCATGAGCAGATAGAGGAAGTCGTCGTCAGAGCCGTCGTCGAGGACCGCAGGTTTGTAGGAATCGATCACCTGTATCCGAACTTTGTCACCCGCCAAGACGGTGACGCCGTCTTGGAGGTACCGCGGGTTGAAGGCGATTGCCACCTCCTCTTCCGACCCGGAGAATTCGCCGTTCAGGTGCTCGGTCTCACCTCCGACGTCCTGGCGGCTGACGGTCACCTCGACGCCGCCTTCCATGAGCTTCATCTTCACCGGTATGTGATCCTCGGCCACCAAGGTGACACGACCCAGCGCATCAAGTAGCTCGTCTTTGTCCAGAATGATCTGATTCGGATAGGTCTCGGGTAACAGCGATTGATATTTCGGGAAGTTCCCGTCGATCAGCCTCAACCGCAATGAGCCCCGATCCGAAGAGAACACGGCTTCTCGCTCACGTAGCTGCGCAGTCACCTTTGGTGCTCCGACCGTACGTGTCAGCTCGCGGAGGCCTCGCGCCGGAACCAGGCCCGTGCCCTCAATCCCGACGCCCTTCAAATCCCTCTTTGCTAGCCGATACGAATCGGTCGCAACCATTCGAAGTCCTTCTTCGGATCCCTCGAACAGGACTCCGGTGAGAATGGGCCGGGCGCCATCGCCAGAAGCGGCAACGGTTACTTGAGCCACTGCTTCGCCAAGGGCTTCGCCATCGACCTCGACGCCGTCCGAGACAATGTCCTCCTGTGTGGGGAAGTCCTCGGGATTGAGTGGTCGCAGTGTGAATCGCGGTCCGTTCCCTTCTATCTCGACCTCGCTATCCGACGCCCCGATCGTCACCTGCCCGGCAGGCATCTTGCGAACCGCTTCTGAGAGCAGTCTTCCGGGAATCACCGCACGACCTTCCTCGATCACTTCGACTTCGGCCTGCGTCCGCACCGTCATATCCAGGTCGGTTCCGGTGACTTTCAACGTGTTGCCGGACACCTCGCACAAGAGACCTTGCAGGACCGGTAGCGCCGTCCTGGTGCCGACGGCCCGGTTGGCTCGGGCCAGGACGTCGGCGAGATCGTCCCTCTGAGCTCGGATTCTCACAGGTTGTTATCCCTTCTTCTCTTGTTGTTTCAATTTCATTTGAAGAGTATTAGTTGTAGTAGGGGCTGGGGAACTGTGGAAAGGCGTGTTTTCCCTCATCGGGCTCGGACGTTTCTGCTGGGGACATTGTGTGGAAAGCCCTTGGGATGGTCGGGGAAAACACGGGGACGTGTCAAGGCACTGTGGAAACACCACCACCTTTCCTCAGCTCCTGTGTGAGTTGATTCACCCTGTCGAATACGGCGCGGTCAGACCTGAGAATCCGCTTCACCTTCTCTACGGAGTGCAAGACGGTGGTGTGATCCCGGTTGAAGTGAGCCCCGATCTTCGGGAGAGAGAGGTCGGTGAGCTCGCGGCACAGGTACATGGCGATCTGCCTGCTGAGCACGAGAGGCTGGCGGCGGCTGGAGCTGAGAACATCCTCTACCGAGAAGCCGTAGGCCTGGGCCGTGGTCCGGATGATCGTCTCCGGTCCGAGAGGCACCGGCTCGTCTGAGGTGACGATGTCACGAAGGACGCGTTCGGCGGTCTCGAGATCTATGTCGCGGCGGTTCAGCGCCGACCATGCCGTGACCCTGGTGAGGGCACCCTCCAACTCGCGGATGTTGTCTGACACCAAACCCGCGATGTACTCGAGGACCTCGAGAGGCACTGGTCTCGGGGCAAACTCGGCATTGCGACGCAGAATGGCCAGGCGCGTCTCGACATCGGGCGGCTGGATATCGGTGAGAAGGCCCCACTCGAATCTGCTGCGGAGCCTGTCCTCCAGGCTGGACAAATTGCGAGGATGGCGGTCGGAGCTGATCACCATCTGCTTACCCGACTCATAGAGGGAGTTGAACGTGTGGAAGAACTCCTCGAGTATCTGCTCCTTGCCTTCGAAGAATTGAACGTCGTCGAGCAGAAGGATGTCCACGCCCCGGTAGCGCTGTTTGAAATCATCCGGGCGCTTGCGACGGATCGAATCGATGAAGTCATTGAGGAAGTTCTCCGAGGACACATACCGAACAACGAGGCTGGGATACATCTCGAGAGCCTGATGGCCCACGGCGTTGAGGAGGTGGGTCTTACCCAGACCCGCACCGCCGTAGATGAAGAGAGGGTTGTAGTGAGCGCCGGGTTGTTCGGCGACCGCCATGGCGGCAGCCCAGGCGAACCGATTCGACTGTCCCACGACGAAGCTCTCGAACCGGTAACGCGAAATGAGGTTCGTGGCTCGAGATGGTTGAACAGCCTCTGGGAGAGAAGGAGTCGGAGGGTCGTCGGCAACGACAGCCTCGGGCAGTTCGGCATCGCTGACCTGATACTCGGGCTCGCCATCCACTCCGAACAAAGAGCGGTAGACCGATGTGATGAGATCCCCGTGCTTGTCACGCACCCAACGGAGATGGAACTCGGTGGGAGCAATGATTGTGAGTGTCTCCCCGTCGAATGAGTGATCGAGTCTCGACAGCCATGTCTCCCAATTTGCCTGTGAGACGCCGTTCCGGAGAGTTTCACGGAACTCGGTCCAGATATCCGCAGCTGTTTGTGCTTGAGTCAAATGCATCCTCCCGCGATGGCCATAGTTGTCCACAGATCGATCCACACCTGTGGAAACGCCTGTGCACATCCTCCCGTTCGGTCTTCTCTTGTCCTACCCCACGAGCGGCACAGGTCACCCAGCAGTGACAGGGAAGTGGAACAACTCCGGGGGCTTGTGGCCGGCGAGTAAAGGCATGGCCAAGGGCTTAGTCAAGAGCGCGAGAATTGTCGCTGTGGAAGAGTCGGTGCCAAGCTGTCCACAGAGAAACGGCAGGTCAGACCTCGGTTTGCCAGATATTGGTCTGGCGAGCGCGCCCTCTAGGACGACCAGAAGCCAGTTATCTTCTTTTCGCGAACTAGGGGCTTTCTTCGCGATCCGCCGTGGCCGCGTGCTCCACACACCGGGTGTGTGCTTTGACATAGGTTTCGGCAGGTTCGTAACCTGTCTTCGATCCCCCTCTCACCAGGAATCTCGCCATGAAAAGGACTTATCAACCAAAGGTGCGCCGCAGGAAGCGGAGACACGGGTTTCGCCATCGAATGCGGACTCGAGCCGGGCGCGCCACACTGAAGGCTCGACGGCAGAAAGGCCGGAAGCGTCTCGCCGCCTGAGGTGCAATCCCTTCGCGGGGAAGAGAGTTTCCGTAGAGTCTTGTCTGAAGGAAGACGCCAGCGCCAAGGCGGGCTCGTCGTGGTCAAGTCTCCAGGACAGCCAGGACCCCCTCGCGTCGGGTTTGTCGTCTCGAGACGAAGCGGAAATGCAGTGACGCGCAACCGCATCAAAAGACGCCTTCGCCACGCGGTGGCGGGCCGACAGCTGCAACCAGGGAACGACTACGTGATCATTGCCGACAAACAGGTAGCGGACGCCGAGCACGAGACCTTGGTCTCATGGCTCCAGACGGCTCTTCGAGGAGGTCTTGATGGCTCTTGATCTGCGTCCGCGGACAGCAGTGGTCGGCGTGATAAGGATTTACCAGAAATTGGTAAGTCCTGCCATGTCCCCCAATTGCCGTTACCAGCCCACCTGTTCGTCGTATGCGGCCCAGGCGATCAGTCGCTTCGGTGTGATTCGTGGAGGTTGGCTCGGCATCCGAAGGATTGGACGTTGTCACCCCTTGCGACCGGGTGGCTTCGATCCCGTCCCCGACAGTTGGAGGGCGGGATAGATGTTCGACTTCTTAGGCACCTTGTTCGACGGACTGATCGCACTCCTCGGCTCCGTCCTGGCGGCCATGTTCGATTTCTTCTCTTTGGTTGTCTCCGCCGGTTGGGCCTATGGGCTGGCCATCATCGTGCTGACCATCCTGATCAACATCGTGGTCTTTCCGCTCACTCTCAAGCAGACCCGAGCAACCCGGGCCTTCACTGAGATCCAACCCAAGATCAAGAAAATTCAGGCGGAATACAAAGACGACCCTCAGGAGATGCAGCGACGTCTTCTCGAGACGCAGCGAGAGGCCGGAGCTACCCCGGGGGGCTGTCTTCTCCCACTATTGGTGCAGATGCCGATCTGGTTTGCCCTCTTCCGGTTGTTGCAAGGTCCAATCAGGTATTTGCGCGAGGTGGGGAGCGACGGCAACCTGACCAGTCGTCTTCAAGTCGATACGTCGGGCATACCCATAATCGATACGACCGCCGTACAACCTATAAACCCGGCATCGAAGCTCGGTGAGATGCTGCACCAACTCGGAGACTTTCTCGATCCGGGCAGCCTGGAGCTCACCAACTGGATTCCAGGGCTCGATATGAGCACTTTCCTCGGCATGAACCTGGGTATCAGTCCTTCCGCGGCGGTGGGGCACTTCGGGCTTGCCAGCGCCTTTCCCTATCTGCTCATGATCGGGTTCATGGTGGCGGTTCAGTATGTACAGCAATGGCATGCCACCTATGGAGCGGAGCGTCCCGACCAACCAGGTGCCGGTGCCCAGCAGGCGATAACCAAGATAATGCCACTATTTATCGGCTTCATCTCCTGGAACTTCCCAGCCGGCCTAGTGCTCTATTGGGCCACATCGAACCTCTTCCGATTGGGTCAGCAGGCCGTGATATTCAAGATCGACGGGCGCCCGTCCTCGCCAGGGACCCCCAAGGAATCGACCGAGTCGAAGGAATCCGATTCGGGTCAGGCCAAGAAGCCGCAGCCGGGCGCCGCCAACAAGCGCCGGAGGCGCAGAAGGAGATGAGGTGGGCGACGTTTATCTAGACCTCAAAGCTAAGACCAGCGAAGTGGCGATAAAGGCAGCCATGATCGAGTTCGGAGTGACCGACCTCGATGAGCTGTCGGTGGAAGTGATCCAGGAACCGGAGACCGGATTTCTGGGCCGAGTCACCTCTCCGGGTGTCTATAGAGTCACCAAGAAGGCGGCCAAATCCCGCCGCTCCAAGCAACGCCGCAGCAAGGGTGCCAACAGCAGATCCGGTGAAACTGGCAAGCAGCCGGCGAATAGGGAGCGAACCGCAAAGAAATCCGCTAAGAATGGCGGAGGCAAGGGCGACAACAGGCCGAAACGCCCAAAGAGAGCGGAGAGACAAGTGAGCGACGATCGTCCGGAAGTTTCCATAGAGGAGCAAGCCGCAATAACCAAGGATTTCCTCGAGGGTTTGGTCGAGGCCTATGGGCTCGAAGGCACGGTGTCGACCAGCATCGAGGACGATGTCATCATCGCCGACGTGTCCGGTGAGCAGACCGAGGCGCTGGTGGGGATTCGGGGATCGGTGCGATCCGCCATCCATGAGCTGACCCGGACCGTTCTCCAGCGATACGCCAACGACTCAGCCCGTTTACGCCTCGACATAGCGGGTTATGGGGAAAGGCGACGTCAAGCTCTGGCCATTTACGGCGAACAACTCATCGAGCAACTGAAGTCCGAGGGTGGCGAGATAATGCTGGAGCCGATGAGCCCGGCAGACCGCAAGGTGATCCATGACGTGGCTTCCGCCCATGAAGGAGTCACCTCCTACTCGGAGGGGGAACCGCCACGTCGATACGTGGTTCTGAGCGCCGTGAGCGGTGGCGAAGAAGAGTAGAAACGTAATAAACCGCTGGATCAGATACCCCGGGTCGTCAAACCCGGGGTATCTTCGTGTTTCACGTGAAACACCGGTTGTGGACCGAGATCGCTGGGATGGCGGGGGTTCAGCTCGAGCAGAGTCAGCTGCGGTTGTTGGAGACGTACCAGGACTGGCTGAGCGATGAAGCGGTGGCCGCCGGTGGGTTGGGACCGGGAGAACCGGAGCGGATAGATACGCGACACATCGCGGATTCCTTGCTCTTCGCCGTAGCCATGCCGATGATCCCCACCGAGATGTGGGATCTGGGTTCGGGCGCAGGTCTGCCCGGTATCCCCCTGGCAATTCTGCTGGAATCCACCAGCTTTGTCCTCGTGGAGAAGTCGGGACGACGCGTCGATCTCCTCGATCGAGCGCTCCGAATCCTCGAATTGGAGAACGTAGAAGTGCAGCACACCGAGATAGGACGCCTGAAAGGACCGGTTGAGGCACTGGTCAGTCGGGCAACTCTGGGCCCCGAGGAGACATTGGTCATTGCACAGAGGCTGCTGAGACCCGATGGGTTCGCCCTGATGGGCGGGTCCTGGACCGAGCCACCAAGCCACCGAGGCTGGCGAACGGTAGAAATCACCCCACGAAGCCTTGACCATCCGGTTTGGGTTCTTATCATGCGCCGTCAATGACCGATTCGGTGGTGGTAGCGCTCGCCAACCAAAAGGGCGGTGTCGGGAAATCGACGACAGCGATCAATCTGGCCGCGGCGTTGGCCTTTCAGGATCAGAGAGTGCTTCTCATCGATCTGGACCCCCAAGGTAACGCCTCCAGCGGCCTTGGTATCGACAGGGGGTCGATCGCCGCCTCCATATACGACGTGCTGTTGAAGGAATCCAGTCTCGAAGATGCAGTTGAGCCGACCTCGGTGAGAAACCTCTTCGTGGTACCGGCGACCATCGATCTGGCCGGCGCTGAGATCGAGTTGGTATCGCTGCTGTCCCGGGAGGCACGCCTCAAGTCGGCGTTGGAATCGTCGCCGTCCGAGTTCGATGTCGTGCTGATCGATTGCCCACCTTCGCTCGGGCTGCTCACGGTGAACGCTCTCACGGCGGCTGATGAGGTGATCATCCCGATCCAGTGCGAGTACTACGCGTTGGAGGGCCTCAGCCAGCTCCTCAAGAATGTGGATCTGGTCAAATCGAACCTCAATCCGGCCTTGAAGGTTGGAGGAGTCGTCCTCACCATGTACGACGGGCGCACCCGTCTTTCCCGCGAGGTCGCCGAGCAGGTTCGTGAGTACTTTGACGAGGTTGCCTACAAGACCGTCATCCCCCGCTCGGTCCGGCTTTCTGAGGCGCCTTCATATGGTGAGCCCATCGAGGCGTTTGACGGTATGAGCCGGGGCGCTATCGCCTACCGGCAGCTAGGGCGGGAGTTCCTGGCAAGACATGAGATGGAGGAGGCGAAATGAGCCCTAGGAAGGCGGGGTTAGGCCGTGGCCTGGAGGCGCTGATCCCCAGCGAAGCGGCCTCCGTTGAAACCGAGTTTCTTCAATTGGCAGTGGACGACGTGGTCCCCAACCCCGACCAGCCCAGGTCCCGGTTTGATGAGGAGTCACTCGAGGAGTTGGCCGCCTCCATCAAGGAAGTGGGTGTCCTCCAACCAGTCGTTGTCAGACCGGGAGACGATGCCTACATCCTGATAGCCGGCGAGCGACGATGGAGGGCAGCTAGAAGGGCAGGGCTGCAGACGATCCCGGCGGTTGTAAGGGGGGACAGCGCTGATTCTTCTCTGGTGGAGGCATTGGTCGAGAACATTCAACGCCAGGATCTGACGCCACTCGAGGAAGCCCACGCCTTCAAACAACTCCTGGAAGATTATGGAATGACCCAGGAGAAGGTGGCTGATCGGGTCGGGAAATCCCGACCAGCAGTTGCGAACACCTTGCGTCTGCTTCAGCTTCCGGGTCCGCTACAGACGCTGGTTGATGCCGGAGGCCTGAGCGCAGGGCACGCCCGGGCACTGCTCACGCTGGACGATCAGAAATATGCCATCTACCTGGGGGAAAAGGCTGCCGCCGAGGGCTGGAGTGTCCGTCAGGTCGAGGATGCGGTGCGGGATCGGAAGGCGATGGAGAGCACCCAGCCAAAGGCAAAGATCACCCATCTGCGACCGGCAGAGATCATCGAGTTGGAGAAGAGGCTCGAGGACCGCTTGGGTGCGAAGGTCAAGATCAACTACCGCAATCAGAGAGGCAGGGTCGAGATCAGGTTCGGTTCATTGGAGGACCTGGAACGGATCTACCGACTCATGTCTGACTAGCCGCAGTCTCGAAGAAGCCGGCCAAACCTTCCGCCACCGCCACACCCACTTTCTCGTCGAGGTGCCGGCGGGCTATCACGGCGGCCGGAGCACGGGTGTCCTTGAGTAACGCGGTGGCACGGCCCTCCAC
>JAWWBL010000046.1:0-12855 GCA_033720975.1 Acidimicrobiia bacterium
AAGCGACTCGAGGGGCTCCGAAAGGATGTTCACGAAGCCAAAGCCGTTGCAGACGGAGGCGAATCCGCCCACCTTGTAGATGCCGCGCAACTGGCTTACCGGGATGCCTCGTGACTCGCCGTACTCCTCGACGTTGGCGACGGTGTCCGAGTTCTCGGTGTCGCCGGCGTCGTTGTCTTCGGAGGCCTCCTCATCGATGGTGATTTCAGACCCGCCGATCTCGACGTAGATCCGCCATGGGTAGTCGTCGAAGACCGATCCCGACTTCGCCATCCAGGACAGGCTTCCTCGGGGATCGATGTCGAATGGGTCCATTCGCGAGGTGTCCGTCACGATCGTGGAGTCCACTGCGGAGGTCGCCTGCACGGTGCAACCTCCGTTCAACTCGCCGACCTCGTTCATATCGCCGAACCCGGTGGCGCCGTAGGCCGCCAATCCAAGGGTTATCACCAGCATGATCGCCAAGGGCGCGGTTGCCCCCGCGCGACCAAGACTCGTGATGAGAACCCCGATGAGGCCGATCAGTCCGGGGAGCAAGAAGAGACCGAGCTTGTCGAGAGGCCATATCCCCTGTTGCTGAAGCACCAGCGCCACAGCTATCCCGAGGATGATCCCCCATATTCCTCCACTGACGGGTTTCCGCATCTGTTGCCTCCTGTGGCCAATCTACGCATTAGGAGAATCTCATGGCGGGCTTATCCTGTAGGCCCGAGAACCTCCACAAATGCCACGAATACGCGCCGAATCGATAGACGAGCACAAGGAGTTGACCAGAAGGGCACTTCTCGACTCCGCTCGTGAGCAGATCGCCCGTGCCGGAGGAGTGGAGATCGCGCTCGCGGATGTTGCCATTGCAGCCGGTGTCGGCCGGACCACTTTCTATGAGTACTTCTCCGACCGCGACGATGTAGTGGCCTCTCTGGTGGAGGAGGAATTGCCGGTCGTGCTAGAGGGCATCATTGCCTCGGTTGACCCTTCTCTCACGGTCGTCGAGAGACTCGGCGAGCTCGCCGCAGGCATGGTGGAGTTTGTTGCTGACGATCCGGTGCTCGGCGTCATCCTTCACAAAGAGATTGGTCGAATGAGCCCCCGATCCCAGGAGCGGATCGCGTTGGCCCATTCCCAACTCTCCAGTGAGATGACTGATCTCTACCGGTCTGGCGTCGCCGAGGGCAGTTTCAGGCCCTTCCCCCCGGGTCTTGCCGGGATGCTGATCCAGGATTCGATCATGGCCGGCGCAAGGTTGATCATTTCCAGCCGATCGCACAGACCAGACGTGGCCGCGATCACTGAGGCAGTCAAGTCCTTCCTCCTCGCCGGACTGGGTGACCGCTGATGACCATGCTCGAGCCCGCCCACTACACCAATCGGGAACTGTCTTGGCTCGACTTCAACCGCCGCATCATCGACATCACGGGACGGGCCGACTTCCCTGTCCTGGAGAAGGCCAAGTTCCTTGCCATCTGGTCAAACGGCCTCGACGAGTTCTTTCAGGTTCGCGTGGCGGGCTTGAAGGAGCAGGTCGCTCTTGGGCTTCTCTCCTCGACTCCCGATGGGCTCACCCCCCACCAGCAGCTCGAAGCCATCAAGGAAGAGGTCGATTCCCAGTATGAGCAGATCTCCAAGCGGTTTCTCGCCGAGGTCGCCCCCGCGCTGGCTGAACAAGGCATCGTGCTCAGTGACTATTCGACAGTCGACAGCGACGACCGAGAGTTTCTCGATGAGCAGTTTCGCGAACTGGTGTTCCCGGTCGTCACCCCCCTCGCTGTCGACCCGGCGCACCCGTTCCCATACATATCGAACCTTTCGCTCAACCTGGCGATATTCGTCCGCAACCCCGAAACCGGTATCTCCCGGTTTGCCAGGGTCAAGGTCCCACCGATCCTTCCCCGGTTCGTCGTGCTTCCGGACGGCGAGCGGTTCATTCCGCTAGAGCAGGTGATAGCCACACATCTCGATTCGTTGTTCCCGGGAATGGAAGTGCTGGGTCATCATGTGTTCCGGGTCACGAGGAACGCCGACCTCGAGATCGAGGAGGACGAGGGAGGCGATCTGTTGATGGCCATCGAGTCCGAGCTGACCCAGCGGCGATTTGGACGGGTCGTCAGGCTCGAGGTGCACCCAGACATACCCGAGGACGTTCTGGACCTCCTGATGAGAGAGATGGGAGCGACGGAGGCCGATGTCTACAGGGTTGAAGGCCCCCTCGACCTGTCCGGGCTCTGGAATGTCTACGAGCTCGACAGGCCAGAACTGAGGTTCCCCGCCTTCACCGGGGTCACCCCGCCGCGATTGGCTTCCCCTGGGACGGAGCCGACGGACTTCTTCGAAGTGATTCGTCAAGGCGATCTGCTCGTCCATCACCCCTACGACTCATTTGCCTCGACGGTCGAAGCCTTCGTCTCCAGAGCAGCACGGGACCCCAGTGTGCTGGCCATCAAGGTCACCCTCTATCGGACCACCGCAGACAGCCCGATCATGAGGTCCCTGATGGAGGCGGCCGAGGAAGGCAAGCAGGTGGTCGCGCTAGTCGAGCTGAAGGCTCGCTTCGACGAGGAACGCAACATCCAATGGGCTCAGCGTTTGGAGGAGGCGGGGGTCCACGTCATGTACGGGGTGGTGGGGTTGAAAACTCACACCAAGATCGCACTCGTGATGAGGAGAGAAGGCTCGCGCGTGGTTCGGTACGCCCACATCGGTACCGGCAACTACAACGAAACGACCGCCCGCAACTATGAGGACATGGGTGTGTTCACTGCGGACCCCGACATCGGATCTGATCTCTCGGAATTGTTCAACTACCTCACGGGATACAGCCGCCAGACCGGCTACCGCCGGCTTGCGGTGTCGCCTGGAGGCATCCGCAATCAGATCACCGAGCTCATCGAGTCAGAAGCGGCCCGGGACGATGGGCACATCACAATGAAGATGAACGCCCTCGTGGATCCCGGAATCATTCAAGCCCTATATGAGGCTTCTCAGGCAGGAACCAAGATCGAGTTGATCGTCCGCGGGATCTGCTGCCTTCGTGCGGGTGTTTCGGGCCTGTCGGAGAACATCACGGTGCGGTCGGTCGTGGGAAGATACCTGGAGCATTCCCGCATCTACAGATTCGGGGCCCGGGGCCGGGAACGGCACTACTACCTCGGATCCGCCGACATGATGCCGCGTAACCTCGACAGAAGGGTCGAGGCCGTTGTCCCGGTGAGCGACCCCGACCTCCAGTTCCGCATCGACGAGGTGCTCGACGTGGTCCTCTCCGACGACAATCTCGCCTGGGAGCTGAACGCAGACGGGTCGTGGTCGCGGGTGGCGGCGAGCACCGGCGTCGACGCGCACGTCGCGTTGCAGGATCTGGCGCTGGCGCGGGCCAACGCACAGATCTGACCTACACCGCCATCTAAACGTTCACCGGGCGTTCACCTGCACTTTGCCGCGGGGTTAACAGCGACTCCTACTTTCCACATTGGCCGCGGGGTCACCCGCGGTTTCAGGCTCCGCCTGAGAACTGAGCGCATAGAGGAGTCACGAAGAATGAGGAAGCGATTTGGCCACGTAATAGCGCTGTTGAGTGTGTTGGCCCTCGTGCTTGCCGCCTGCACGGCGACGGAGGCCACCACGACCACGGGCGAGAACAGACCTCCGAGCACGAATACTCCCGGCCCCGACCCAATCACTGACGACGGAATCGATGCTGCCACCGGATTGCCAGTCATCGCGCCCATCGATTACAGCGGCGACATTGTGGCAATGGGCTCTTCAACGGTGTTCCCGCTGTCGGAGGTCGTGGCCAACGAATGGATCGACGAAGGCGGCCCCAACATCACCATCGACTCCATCGGCTCAGGAGCGGGCTTTGAGCGATTCTGCGAGACCGGAGAGTCCGACATATCCAACGCCAGCCGTCCGATCAGGGAAGAAGAGGTGTCTAGCTGCGAGTCGATCGGGCGGATACCTATCGAGTTCCGCGTGGGAACCGATGCCTTGGCCATCACCGTGAGCGCCAAGAACTACTTCGCGACGGACATAACTCTGGCGGAGTTGGCAGTTCTCTTCTCCACCGCTCAGACATGGCAGGACGTGCGCGCCGAATGGCCCGCGCACCCTGTTGCGGTCTTCTCCCCGGGCACCGACTCGGGCACTTTCGACTACTTCGTGGAGGAGGTCTTTGACGAGGATGATGCCCCGATCCTGGGATCGGGAGCCCAATTCTCCGAGGACGACAACGTGCTCGTTACCGGGATTGCCGGCGACGCGTGTACCGAAGGTGACGCCAGCTCGACATGTGCGGTTGGCTATTTCGGCTTCGCTTACTTCGTCGAGAACGAGGATGTTCTGACAGCGCTGTCTGTGGAAGGAGTCGAGCCCAACGCAGCGAATGTCGACGCCGGTGCTTACCCACTTTCCCGGCCATTGTTCATGTACAGCGACGCTGGGATCATGGCGGACAAGCCACAGGTTGCCGCCTTCCTCACCTACTACCTGAACAACGTGAGCCGGTTGATCGCCGACGTCGGGTATTTCCCCGCACCCGCCGCCGACATGCAGTCCGGTGTCGACGCTTTGAAGGAGTACTGGGACTCTGCCGGTTGAACAAATCCCCCAAGGCAAAGGTCCGGTGGGTGGGGAAAGTCCCACCCATCCGGACCCTTTGGCGCGCTCAGAGGCTCTTTGACCCATGACCGGCCACGCCACCCATACCAACACCCAGAATCCCTTCCGCAAGCGCCGAAGACCGTTCGAGGCCCTAGTCAAGGCCGCTCTCTTCGCCAGCGGCGCCTTGTCGATTGCAACCACGGTCGGCTTGGTGGTCGTTCTCACCCAGCAGGCTCTCCTCTTCTTCTTCGACCCACAAGTGTCCCTCGGGGAGTTTCTCACCGGGACCGCCTGGCAGCCTCAGCTCGGGGCGTTCGGGATCTGGCCCCTCATCCTTGCAACGCTCATCACCAGCGCGATAGCCATGTTCGTCGCCCTTCCCCTGGGCCTTGCCTGTGCGATCTATCTGAGCGAGTACGCGTCTGCACGTGTGCGCGGCACAATCAAACCCATTCTCGAGGTCCTAGCCGGGATCCCGACGGTCGTATTCGGCTACTTCGCCCTCAACTTCATGACGCCACTCCTTCGGAACGTCTTTGGCGATGCCACGGTGCAGATCTTCAATCAGGCCTCCGCGGGGATCGTGGTGGGGATCTTGATCATCCCACTGGTCAGCTCGCTCGCCGAGGATGCGATCCACGCCGTCCCGCAGTCGCTGCGGGAGGCCGCCTACGGGATGGGAGCAACGCGCCTCGAGGTGTCGACCCGTGTCGTGCTCCCAGCGGCGCTGTCCGGGATCACAGCCGCGTTCGTCGTTGCTATCTCCAGGGCTATCGGCGAGACGATGGTCGTGGCCATCGCAGCGGGGGCGGCACCTCGCAATTTCGCATTCGGCGACGACTCAATGCTTGGTTTCATCGTCAACCCTTTCCTGTCCGGTGAGACGATGACGGGTCACATCGTTCGCATCTCAGGAGGTGACATCTCCTACGCCTCCATCGACTACACGTCGATCTTCGCCATTGGCCTCACTCTCTTCGTGATGACGCTGACACTGAACTCGATCAGCCGGCGCTTTGTGGCGCGCTTTCGGGAGACATACGAATGAGCGCCGGCCCGGGCCTAAAGCTCGACGTAAAAGACTTCTCCGAGCTGTTCCCACAGGGTGAGGACCTACAGAGGCAGGTCGGGTCGCGCCGGCGCAAGGAGGGATGGGCGAAGTATCTCTTCGTTTTCGTTCTGATGCTTGCCATCGGTGCCCTGGCCACACTCCTCTACACCATCATCAACTCGGCGTTTGGCATCACTGCAGTGGTGAATCAGGTGGAGCCCGACGAGCTGGTAGCGGCCGCCGGCTACGACCCCGCGATAACCGCTCTCGAGGAGCTGACCTATGACGACCTGGTCGGCCTGCTCCAGGTCAATGTCTCGAATGGCGCGGGGAGAAGACTCGAGCGGGAAAGGCGGTTCTATGAGGACAGGCTGGTGTGGGAAAGCCCGGAGATCTTCGCCGAGCTTTGCTCTTCCAGCGAGCCACCTACGGGATGCGACTCGGCACCGCGCGGTCACTCGGACCTGCTGCAGATGGTGAACGAGAGGATCGTCGAGCCAACAGTGCTCGACGCCTGGACGCTTTTTGATTCCGTGACGCGCCGGGAAGCCATTGAGTTGGAGATACTGTCGGCCGAGTACCAGGAGGACAATCCTGGAGCGAGGCCGGAGTTCCGGGCCTGGCTCAGTTGGCAGTTCATCACTTCGCCCCAGAACCCCGACCCGGAGTTGGCAGGCGTACGCACGGCCATCCTCGGAACCCTGTGGGTCATAGCAATCACCATTGTGTTCGCGTTTCCGGTGGGCGTTGCCGCGGCGATCTATCTCGAGGAGTACGCCAAACCCAATCGACTCAATCGGATGATCCAGACCAACATCAACAACCTGGCCGGGGTGCCGTCGATCATCTATGGGATGCTGGGTCTGGCCATATTCGTCCGAGCATTGGAGCCTCTCACGAGCGGGGCCGTGCTTGCCGGCGATGCCCCCCATCTTGTCGAGAACGGGCGAACCGTCCTCTCCGCTGGGATCACATTGGGGCTCCTCATTCTGCCCATCGTCATCATTGCCTCACAGGAGGCGATTCGGGCGGTTCCCAACTCGCTTCGTGCTGCCGGCCTGGCATTGGGGGCTACGCGTTGGCAGACCATCCGCAAGCACATCCTTCCGGTGGCTCTTCCCGGGATCCTGACCGGCTCGATCCTGGCGACCGCACGTGCGATGGGGGAGACAGCACCCCTGGTTGTGGTCGGAGCTTCGACTTTCATCGTCCAGGACCCGACCGGGCCTTTCTCCAAGTTCACCGTGCTGCCGATTCAAATATTCCAGTGGACGACCCGGCCTCAGGTGGGGTTTCAGGAGATTGCAGCCGCGGCAATTCTCGTGTTGTTGGCTCTCCTGTTGACCATGAACGCGACCGCGGTGATACTTCGAAATCGATACTCCAGGAGCTTCAAGTGACCAGCGAGACGGCAAGGACGATGACTGGAGGGTCTCGCGGCAACCACGCCAGTTCATTCGGTATCGCTCGTGAGGTTGCGGAACCTACCCCTCACGGTGGTGTGATCGAGACCATCGGGATGAGTGTCTACTACGGCGATTTCCTCGCGGTCGCCGACGTTTCACTCAATTTCCTCCCCAACCAGATCTCGGCTCTCATCGGGCCCTCCGGTTGCGGGAAGTCGACCGTCCTCAGGTCGCTGAACCGCATGAACGATCTGATTCCATCGGCTCGTGTCGAGGGCGACGTCGAGTACCACGGTCAGAATATCTATGCGCCGGGTGTCGATCCCGTCGAGGTCAGAAGGACGATCGGGATGGTTTTTCAGAAGCCCAACCCGTTTCCGAAGTCGATCTACGAGAACGTCTCGTGGGGAGCGAAGATCAACGGTTTCAAGGGGTCGAGGGCCGACATGGACGATCTCGTCGAGGAGGCCCTCAAGAGAGCGGCGTTGTGGGACGAGGTCAGGGACAAGCTGGGCGATTCGGGGTACTCGCTCTCAGGAGGCCAGCAACAGAGGTTGTGTATAGCCCGGGCTATCGCCACCCATCCAGATGTGATTCTCATGGACGAGCCGGCATCGGCGCTCGATCCGATTGCCACTCTTCGCATCGAGGAGTTGATGCTCACCTTGAAGGAGAATTACACGATCATCATTGTCACCCACAACATGCAACAGGCTGCCCGGGTCAGCGACAAGACGGCATTCTTCAACGTCAAGCTTGACGAGCAGGGAACTAGGACTGGTCGCCTGGTCGAGTTCACTCCGACGGATCAGCTCTTCACGACGCCCAAGGAGAAGGAGACCGAGGACTACATCACGGGGCGGTTCGGATGACAGGTCAGCAGGACGTGAACCTCCACTTTCATCAAGAGTTGGACGCCCTCGAACAGCTGGTGCTGGGGAACGTAGAGCGTGCCGAGCGAATGGTGGAGATGGCCGTCGAGGCAGTAGTCGGAGGCGACTTGTCGCTGGCTGATGAGGTCATTGAGTTGGACAAGTTGACCGATGAGGCCTACTTCCAGATCCACCACGACTGGACGAACCTCTTGGCTCGCAACCAGCCAATGGGCTCCGATCTCCGGAAGATGGCGGTGCTCATCCAGCTCAACGTCACGTTTGAGCGAATGGGCGACCAATGCGTCAACATCGCAAAGATCGCCCAGCTCAACGAGGGGCTACCGAAGGTGGAGCGGATCTGTGACCAGATCCGAGAGATGTCAGACCTTGTGCGGCCGATGATCCGCACCGCCATCGGAGCCTACGTCAGGGAAGATGTCGAAGAGGCCCGTCTCTTGCCTGCAATGGATGAACCCGTCGATCGCATTAACGCCAACATGTACAAGGAGACTGTGGCTGTCGCGTCCAACGCCCAACTGCTGGAGTGGGCGACCAAGATGATGATGGTCTCTCGTGCGTTGGAGCGGATCGGTGATCAGGCGGTCGACTTCGGCGAGCAGACGGCTTACCTGGTAACCGGCGACCGCCCGGAGTTCGACGAAGACGGGATGGGACTCGCCGGCGATGAAGACTCGAGCTGACCGGCGTCAATACCGAATCCTTCTGGTGGAGGACGAAGTGGGCTTGGCCGACTCCGTTCGCTATTCACTGGAATCCGAGGGGTTTGAGGTCCAGCTAGCCGAAACGGGCCTCGCCGGCTTGGAAGCGGCGCGTGCCGGTCCGGATCTGATCCTCCTCGACTTGATGCTCCCTGAGATGTCGGGTCTGGACGTGTGCAGGCAGATCAGAGGCTTTTCGGACGTCCCGATCATCATGTTGACGGCCAAGGACGCGGAAGCGGACAAAGTGTCGGGGCTGGAACTCGGCGCCGACGACTACATGACGAAGCCCTTCTCAATGAGAGAGCTCGTAGCCCGGGTCAGGGCTCAACTGCGACGGAGCTCCAGGACAGCGATCCTGGAGGTGTCGAACGAGATATTGAGAGGTGGCCCGATCGAGTTGGACATCGATGCGCATGTGGTGCGCCTGAACGGGGAGGAGTTGGAGCTGCGGCCCAAGGAGTTTGATTTGCTCGAGTCGCTCATGCGGCGGAAGAACCGACTCGCCGCCCGTCATACTCTGATCGACGAGGTCTGGGGCCCCTCGTACTTCGGTGACACGAAGACCCTTGACGTCCACATCAAACGTCTCCGTCACAAGCTCGAGGCGGACCCGTCCACACCCGAGCACATTGTCACGGTTCGCGGCCTGGGTTATAAGTTCGTTGAGCACTGAACTCGGCATCAGAACGTCGACGACGGCCATATTCCGCCGCTTCCTCGCCTACTACGCACTCACTTACGTGCTCCTGATCGGGCTCATGGGGTACGTCGTGGATCGGTCGGCTCGCGAGGCGCTTATCGAGGGTGTTGAAGCGAACCTGGAGGCGACTGCTGCGGTGGCTCAGATCGACATCCCTCCCGAAGCGGGTGCCCTGGCCGATTGGGCCGCGGATGTGTTCGCGGCAACCGGGTTCCGTGCCACCCTCATTGCGGAGGACGGAATGGTCCTGGCCGAGTCGCACTCCGATCCGCGGGTCATGGAGAACCATTCCAACCGTCCAGAGGTCAAGGCGGCCTTGTCAGGCGAGGTTGGTGTTGCTCGCCGCATCAGCTCGAGCACAGGTTTCGAGCAGCTCTATCTAGCTCTACCTCCGACCGATGAAGGTCACATTGTTCGGCTGTCCACGCCGGTGCGTGTCGTCGAGGAAACACTCGGTGAACTTCGGGAAACCATCACCGTGATCGCGGTGGCCGCAGGCCTGATCGGCGTGGGGGCGGTCGCGTGGATTGCACGCATCACCGCACGCCCCATCACCAGCCTTACTCAACAGACCCAGGCAATCGCAGCTGGAGACCTGGCTATCACCCCCAAGAGGTCGCGTATCCGCGAATTCGATCAGCTCGGACTCGCCCTGTCGGAGGTGGCGGCGGAACAAACGCGGCGACTTGCCGAGGCGAGTCAAGCAAGCGAGACGCTGAAGACGGTCCTAGGAGCGATACCCCAGGGCACCTTGCTCGTTGGCAGCGATGACTCGATCGAATACGCCAATCGGGCCTCGCGTGACCTGCTGGGCGAGACTCCGGATGATCTCAGTGGACTCGTACCCCTTGCCTTCCAGAGAGGCGTCCGCGAGGCCCTTCGAACCGGTGAGAGGACCGTCACCGATGCGGACCATGGCCATCCGTTCCGTCGCCTTCGGGCTCTTGCAACGCCGCTCCCCGACGAGGATCGGATTCTCGTGGTTGTGGTTGACATCACCGAGGGGGAGCGAATAGACGCCGTTCGGCGCGACTTCGCCGCCAACGCGTCGCATGAGCTGAAGACCCCAGTGGCCACGGTCCTCGCTGCGGTGGAGGCACTCCAGACGGCGCATGAGCTCGGGGATGAAGACGTCTCCAGGTTCGCGAACCAGATCGCCACGTCGGCACGCCGGCTCGAGAGCCTCGTAACCGACCTCTTGGACCTATCGCGTTTGGAGCTCACTCCTGTCGAGGCGACCCCTGTTCGTCTGGACCTGATCGCTGGCGACGAGGTGAAGCGGGTCCGGTCTGCGGATCCAGACAAAGAGGTTTCGCTCGATGTCTCCGGTTCCCTCGTCGCAATGGCGGATCACCGCGACCTGTCGATCGCAGTCCGAAACCTCCTCGACAACGCTATTCGTCACACGGATTCTGGTGATGTAATCGATGTCTCTCTCAGATCCGAGGGGCGTTTCGCTGTGCTCACCGTCACCGATGGAGGAGACGGGATTCCAGGGCGAGATCTGGGGCGCATCTTCGAGCGTTTCTATCGAGTCGATTCTGCACGCTCGAGAGATAGGGGCGGGACGGGTTTGGGCCTTTCGATCGTCAAGCATGTTGCCGAGCGTCATAGCGGATCGGTGGAAGTGGAAAGTCAGCTCGGTGTCGGGTCGACGTTCCGCCTTCGGATCCCACTCGCCGATGAGGGCTCATCACGCGACCGCAGTTAGGCTTTTGACGCCCGCGAGGGCGCATCATGCTCGAGTCGATCTCCCAGCCAGAAGACCTACGCGAACTCTCCCATGAGCAGCTCGAAGAGCTGGCCGAGGAGATCAGGTCGTTCATTCTCGAGAAGGTTTCCAAAACGGGCGGTCACCTGTCGCCCAATCTCGGTGTGGTCGAGCTCACGATCGCCCTACATCGGGTCTTCGACTCGCCAAACGACCGGCTCATCTGGGACGTCGGGCACCAGGCTTACGTCCACAAACTGCTGACCGGACGCTCTGATCAATTCGACAGCCTTCGCCACACCGGCGGGCTCTCCGGGTATCCGAGCCGGCAGGAGTCGGTGCATGACTTCGTGGAGAACAGCCACGCTTCCACTTCTCTGAGCTACGCCCTCGGCCATGCCCTGGCTGGATACGAGGGTTGGACGGTTGCCATCATCGGCGATGGCGCTTTCACCGGCGGGATGGCGTATGAGGCGCTCAACCACATCGCGGTGACCAAGCCGGAGAGGCTGATGATCGTGCTGAACGACAACGGCCGGTCTTATGCGCCAACCGTGGGTGGGTTCGCCCGTCTGGCCAACCTGGCCCACTACCGCATCGATCCCCGGTATGAGAGAGCCAAGCGAACGATCGGGAAGATCCTCAGAGGCATTCCGCTGGTCGGAGAGACGGCAGATGAGCTCGCCGGCCGGCTCAAGGACGCGGTGAAAGCGATCCTCGAGCCCTCGACCGTCTTCGATGCCCTCGACCTGAAGTACACGGGCCGCATCGACGGTCACGACATCAAATTGCTGGAGGAAACTCTTCGACAAGCGCGGACATATCAAGAACCGGTCGTGGTTCACGTCGCCACCGAGAAGGGAAACGGCTATCAGCCGGCAATTGAAGACGAGGAGGACAAACTCCACGGTGTCGGGTCCTTCGACGTGGCCACCGGTAGGGCACTGAAGTCCGAACTGAAACTGACCGATGTGGCAGGGCGTGCCTTGGCGGAAGCCGCTTCGTCCCGCCCTGATCTACTTGCTATCAGTGCCGCAATGGTCTCCTCGAGCGGGCTGAAACAGATGGCTGAGACCTTTCCCGAGAGGGTCATCGACACCGGGATAGCGGAGCAGCACGCCGTGACACTTGCGGCAGGCATCGCAATGGCCGGTAAGAAGCCGGTCGTCTCGATCTACTCGGCCTTCCTCCAGAGAGCGATCGACCAGATCATCGCCGATGTCTCGCTTCACGACCTGGGGGTGGTGTTCCTGGTCGATCGGGCCGGTGTCACTGGACCGGACGGGCCATCACACCATGGGGTTTTCGACCTGAGCTACCTGAGGATGATCCCCAACCTCGTCGTCGGGGCGCCCGCCGACGCCACAGAGCTGTGCGCCATGATCGAGACCGCCGTGGACTTTGACGGCCCCATAGCCATCCGCTACCCGAAGGGAGGAGCGGTCTCGGTCCCATCCCTACCTGTGCCCGCCGTACCGATCGGTGAGGCCGAGTTGCTGGAGTCTGGCGACGAGGTGGTCCTGATCGCGGTTGGTCGAATGGTGGAGGTCGCCTCCAAGGCCGCCGCGGATCTTCGTCAGCAGGGCGTCGAGGTCGGCGTCGTAAATGCACGGTGGGTCAAGCCCCTCGATCCGCGAATCCGAGAATGGGCTTCCGGCGCAGCTCACGTCGTGACGCTGGAGGACGGGATCGTCGCCGGCGGGTTCGGCTCCGCGGTCATGGAAGCCTTCTCGGAGGCAGGGATGGCCAAGGATGTCACCTGCATTGGGGTTCCCGATCGTTTCCTGCCGCACG